>NZ_JAUSME010000246.1 GCF_030645555.1 Herminiimonas sp. | reverse complement strand
TGGCTGATCCTGTCGGACCTGGCCGAACACCTGGGCTTGCGTACGCGCGAAGAACTGCAGCAAATGATAGATAGTGCAGGATTGAAAGTCATCGCGCGCATCGATACCAAGCCTACCCATCCGCGCGCCTCGGATGAAAGCGATCCGCTGCACCAGGCGCGCTCGGCCGAAGTCACGTCGCTGTGGCGGCTGGCGGCACGCTGATTAAAACACCTTGTCATTCCCGCGCAGGCGGGAATCCAGAGTTGCATAAAGGAAGGTCCCTGGATTCCCGCCTGCGCGGGAATGACAGCGATAGAGATTAAGATTGAGGAAATGACATGGCCAACAAACCAGCCCGCATCCTGACCTTCAAGTGCAAGAAATGCACGAAGCCGGTCAAGGTGTTTTTGCAAAAAGTATCCGCCTGCTCGCATATCCAGCCGTATCAGGGCATATGCACCTGTGGCGAAATCACGCGTTATGCGACCGGCCAGAAAGACGCGGTCGAGTCCTATATCGCATCGGAAGATGGCAGCTGGTCACACCATCACTGATCATTACTGACGCAGCCAGGCAATCAGGTTTCGATAAAGCGCATCTTGAAGTTGCGGCCCTTGATATTGCCGCTGCTTAAACGCGCATAAGCCTGGTCCGCAACCTTGCGGTCCAGCGCCACGTAAGTCATGAATTCAAACACATTGATCTTGCCTACCTGATCCTTGGCCAGGCCGACCTCGCCGGTCAATGCGCCCAGCAAATCGCCCGGCCGTAATTTATCCTTCTTGCCGCCCATGATGCACAGCGTGATCATGGGCGCATGCAAAGGCGCGCCTTCCGTCGGCGTGGCAGATTTCAGGTCGAACCATTGCACAGACTTGTGCTGGTATTCCTCGATTAGCTTTACCCATTTCTTTTCATTCGGCGCACACAGGCTCAAGGCTAGGCCTTTGTCCTGCCCGCGACCGGTACGGCCGATGCGGTGGATATGCACTTCGGTGTCTTTCGATACATCGACGTTGATCACTGCGCCCAGGGACTGGATATCCAGCCCGCGTGCCGCAACGTCGGTGGCCACCAATACCGAGCAACTCTGATTGGCGAACAGCACCAGGATTTCATCGCGCTCGCGCTGTTCCA
>NZ_JAUSME010000232.1 GCF_030645555.1 Herminiimonas sp. | reverse complement strand
AGGATGCTCACGAGAGCAGCGCCGGCGGTAACCATGAGCAGGCGGCTGGTAAGCCGCGTGCTTTTCACGGACGATAATTCTGTATTCTGGATTTGCTTGTTCATTCAAGACTCCTTTGTGTATCAAGTGGTGCTTGCTGTGCTTTGCAGGCATGTTGCAACTATAAAAGCGCTCTGTTGCGGGCTCGCATGCAGCCGGTAAAGTTATGTAAAGGGGTGGGGTATCCTTGTTGGTGCGGAAGCCTGCCTCTTATGCACCAGTTTGGGTGTCGAAATGGCGCAGGTGGCTGGCATAGCTTTTGCACTTCGATAAACATGCCGGCTGTTGCACTGCCGATGCCATTTGGCTGCTGCCGACAATAACAAGGAATAAAAATGGACAGACGTCACTTTCTTCGTGCCGGTGTGGCGGCAAGCGGGAGTTTGTTCGGTTTTGCTTACGCCGCCGATACACAAATCACCCATATCAATGACGCAATCAACAAGGCCGGTCGTCAGCGCATGCTCTCGCAGCGGCTGGCCAAGAGTTATCTGCAGATCGGTCAGTCGATAGACCTGATCCGCTCAAACAAGATATTCAGCGCTTCCATCATGCTGTTCGAACGTCAACTGGCCGAGCTGGAAGTGTTCGCTCCTACTGCCGACAACAAGGCCACGCTGCTTGAATTGAGAAAGACCTGGCTGCGCTACAAGGGTGCGCTGGTGAGCAATCCGCCGAACCGGCAGGATGCGAAAGCGATCATGCTGATCAACGAGGAAGTGCTGACACTGGCGCATGCCGCCACCGTGCAACTGGAAAAATCATCGGGGACGGCGGCGGCGCGACTGGTCAATATTGCCGGGCGCCAGCGCATGCTGTCGCAACGCATGGCCAAGTTTTACCAGGCCATCAACTGGGGCGTGGCGTCGTCGGATGCTTTGATCAATCTGGCCAAAGCGCGCGATGAATTTTTGCTGGCGATGACGGAGTTGGCGAATTCGCCGAAAAACACGGCAGCCATCAAACTGGAGATTGTGCTGGCGCAGCAGCAATGGCTGTTCTTCGATCAAGCGCTCAAGAGCAGCGCCAGCACGCAGGAAAGCAAGATACGCTACGCCACCAACGTGGCGACCACCAGCGAAAGAATACTGGAGACGATGGATAGAATTACCGGGCTGTACGAGCAGCTGGCTTGAGGTGGAATGCGTGCAGGATAGGCGTGTGCCTAGTGCGCCTGCCCGCATATGCTGCAACTGGCGTTGCGCGCGATCTTGATGCTGCTCCATTCCATCGTGCGTGCATCCAGCAATAACAGGCGCCCGGCCAGCGAGGTGCCGATACCGGCGATCAGCTTCAGTGCCTCGGCGGCTTGCATGCTGCCTATGATACCGACCAGTGGCGCAAACACGCCCATGGTGCCGCAATTGACTTCTTCAAATTGCTGCTCTTCCGGGAACAGGCAGGCATAGCAGGGGGCGTTGCCGCTGCGCGCATCGAACACGCTAATCTGGCCGTCGAACTTGATGGCCGCGCCCGATACCAGCGGGACGCGCTTGGCGACGCAGGCGCGATTGATCGCGTGACGCGTGGCGAAGTTGTCGCTGCAATCGAGCACTACCGATGCCTGGCCGACCAGTTCATTGAGGCGTTCTCCGCTGACACGTTCCTTCAGGGCGACGATGTTGATGCCGGGATTGATGTCGCTCAGGGTTTTCTGTCCCGACACTACCTTGGCCTGGCCGATGCGTTCCGTCGTGTGCAGGATTTGCCGCTGCAGATTGGTCAGGTCCACCGTGTCGTCATCGACCAGCGTGATGGTGCCGACCCCGGCCGAGGCGAGATAGAGCGCGGCCGGCGAACCCAGTCCGCCTGCGCCTATGATCAATGCATGCGCCGCCAGCAGCTTCTCCTGGCCTTCGATGTCGATTTCATCGAGCAGGATGTGGCGTGAATAACGCAGTAGTTGGTGGTCGTTCATAAGTAATCCGCAGTGCGCATGTCTTAAGCAAGGTAAACGGGCCCAGCAAAAAGGCCGCATCGCTGCGGCCTTTTTGCTGGCGCTTGCGACTATTTCTTGTCGCCGTTTTTCGGGTCGTTGATGCTAGGTTCTTTTTTTACTTCAACTTTGACTTTCGACAGCACGACAGGCAAGCCTTTCAAGTGGTTCAATGCCTGCGCCAGCTGGAAGTCATCCTTGCTGCCGAATTCCAGCGGCTTGCGCTTTTTCTCCAGCGCGGCGAGGCGCTGGTCTTCTTCCAGTGCATCTATGCTGGGTTTGGCGCTTTCCGCTTCCTTGTCGTTGCTCAAATGTTTTTGCAGGTCTGCTTCACGCAAACGCAAGCCATTCAAGGCATCGCCTTCTGCAGTTTCATCGACCATCAAATCCGGCACGATACCCTTGGCCTGGATGGAGCGGCCGTTCGGCGTGTAGTAGCGCGCAGTAGTCAGCTTGACAGCCGTATCGGCGGACAGCTGGCGTATGGTTTGCACCGACCCCTTGCCGAAAGTCTGCGTGCCCATGATGGTGGCGCGCTTGTAATCCTGCAGGGCGCCAGCCACGATTTCAGATGCCGAGGCAGAGCCGGAGTTGACCAGCACGACCATAGGGATTTTCTTGATGGCTTCCGGCAGTTTTGCCAGCGGATCGCCGACCGAGCGCGCGGCATAGAATTCGCGACGCGCGTAGAAGCTGGCCTTGGAATCCGGCAACTGGCCATTGGTGGAAGTGACGACCACATCTTTCGGCAGGAAGGCTGCCGAGACGCCGATCGCACCCGGCAGTACGCCGCCCGGATCGTTACGCAAATCAAGCACCAAGCCTTTCAGGTTCGGTTCCTGCGCATACAGGGCGGTGATTTTCTTCGCCATGTCGTCGACGGTAGGTTCCTGGAATTGCGCGATGCGCAACCATGCATAGCCTGGCTCCACTACTTTGGACTTCACGCTTTGCACGCGGATTTCCTGGCGCGTGATGGTCACGACGATAGGTTTGTCTTCATCCTTGCGGGCGATGGTCAGCGTGATTTTGGTATTCGGCTCGCCGCGCATTTTCTTGACTGCTTCATCCAGCGTCATGCCCTTGACCGGGGTGGAATCCAGGCGCGTGATCAAGTCGCCGGCTTTCAGGCCAGCGCGATAGGCAGGGGAATCCTCGATAGGTGAAATGACCTTGACGTAACCGTCTTCCATCCCGACTTCGATGCCGAGTCCGACGAATTTGCCTTGCGTGCCTTCACGCAGTTCCTTGAATGCTTTTTTATCAAGATAGGCGGAATGCGGATCCAGCGACGCCACCATGCCGGAAATCGCTTCCGTCAGCAGCTTCTTGTCTTCGACCGGCTCGACATAATCCGATTTGATGAGCCCGAATACATCGGCCAGCTGGCGCAATTCCTCTATGGGCAGGGATGTGCCGACATTTTTCTGTGCCATCGCATCGAGTTGCGTGCCCATCCCGATCACGCCGGCTATCATGCCTAAACCGATCAGTCCGATATTCTTGAGTTTCGTTCCCATGTTCACCTAATAGTTACCCAGCTTAGTGGGTCAAACGCGCGACCCTGATGCCGCATTTCAAAGTATAAACCTGATTGTTCATTGCCGCCGCTATTACCTGTGCTGGCAATCACATCTCCGGATTTGACGGCATCCCCGGCATGTTTCAATACCGATTGATTATTGCCGTATATCGTCATGTACTGGCTGCCGTGATCGACGATGATCAGATTGCCGAAGCCGCGCAACCATTCGGCGAAAATGACGCGTCCGGCCGCGATGGCTTTGACTTCTGTGCCTTCTTCAGCCCGTATGAACAAGCCTTTCCAGGTCGGCCCATCGCCGCGCTTGCTGCCGAATTTGGCCGTCAGGTCGCCGCGCACAGGCAGGCGCAGACGCCCGCGCAATGCAGCGAAAGCGCCATCCTGGACGCCGGCATCCGGTGCGGGTTCCGGGGTGAGCCTGTTGCGGGCGAGCGATTTGGCGGGCGGCTCGTCATCTTCTATCGCATTCGGGTTGGCAATCTTGCCACTCGAGGCCTGGTCATTCGGCGCGCCGCGTTTTTTATTCTGCGCCAGCCGTTTTTCGCGTTCTTCCCTGTCGCGTGCTGCGCGTTCCTGACGGCGTTTTTCTGCGGCGGCGGCTTCCGCCTTGCGTTGTTCCTGCATCAATATGGCTAGTTGATCAACCAGGCTGGAGAGCCGGCGTTCGTCGCGTTCTATATTGCCGGCTTCCTTGCGCTGTGCGCTGAGCTTGCTCGATAGTTGCGCCAGCATGGTGGCGCGCTGGGCTTTTTCTTTTTGCAGGATCGCGTGCTGGTCGCGCGCTTCGGCGGCGATTTCATCGAGTTCTTCCTTGGCGCCTTGTACCTCAGCCTGGTTTTCCTCTATCGTCTGCAGGTTGGCGCGCAGCGATGCAATCAGCTCAGCCTGCGCGCGCGAGACATAACCCATGTATTGCAGCTCGCGATTGATGCGGTTCGGATTGTCGCCTGAGAGCAGCAGCTTGATGCGGTCTTCATTGCCGGCGACATATTGCTCGCGCAGCAGTCGGGCCAGCTGGCTTTGCTGTGCTGCCACGATTTTTTTCAGCGCCGCCTGCTGGGTCGACAATTCCTTGAGCCTGGCTTCGGTTTGCTGCTGCTCTTCAGCCAGGTCGCGCAAGCTGCGTTGCGCTTCCGAGATGGCTGCTTCCGATTTGGCCAGCGCCTCGGCGGCAGAGCTTTTCGCGGTTTCCGTCTTGTCGATATTGCGTTTGAGCGCAGTCAGTTTCTGGCGCAATTCTGCGCGCTCGCTCTCGGCTATCTTCTTTTGCTTGCTGCGGTCGGTGCTTTTTTGCGCATGCACGTCAGGGTGCGCAGCGGCAAACAGCGTCAGCAAGGCGAGTGTGGCGAGAGTGCACATGCCGGAGTAGTTTTTGGCCGGCATGCGTGCAAGACGTTTAAAGCAGGAAAGAAACAGTATGCGCACGTGGCTTATTTGCCGGATCCGTGGCTGGCAGTGGCTTGCAACGCCGCTTCCAGTGATGCCGGATCACCCAGGTAGTAATGTCGTATCGGCTTCAGGTTTTCATCGAGTTCATAGACGATAGGGCGGCCGTTCGGGATATTCAGGGTGACGATATCCTGGTCGTTGATGCTGTCTAGTATCTTGATCAACGCACGCAAACTGTTGCCGTGCGCGGAAATGATGATTTGCTTGCCGGCGCGTATAGACGGCACGATGGTGTCATTCCAGTATGGCTCTACACGCATCAGCGTGTCTTTCAGGCATTCGGCGAGCGGAATTTCTTCATGCTTCAAACCGGCGTAGCGTGGATCCTTGTACATCGTGCGCGGGTCGTCTTCAGCCAGCGGTTCAGGCGGAATGTCATAGCTGCGGCGCCATTGCAAGACTTGTTCCGCGCCATATTTCCTGGCGGTTTCCGCCTTGTTCATCCCTTGCAGGGCACCGTAATGACGTTCATTCAGGCGCCAGTGGCAGACCACCGGTATCCACATCAAATCCATTTCATCGAGCGTAATCCACAGCGTGCGGATCGCGCGTTTCAACACGGAAGTGTAAGCAAGGTCAAAGTTAAAACCCGCTTCGCGCAGCAATA
>NZ_JAUSME010000226.1 GCF_030645555.1 Herminiimonas sp. | reverse complement strand
TTCATCTGGACGCCGCCGCATTTCTGGGCGCTGGCCTTGTATCGTCGCGATGAATATGCAAAATCCGGCCTGCCTATGCTGCCGATTACGCATGGCACTGCCTTCACGCAATTCCATATCTGGCTGTACACGATCGCGCTGGTGGCCACCACGGTGCTGCCGTTTGCAGTTGGCATGAGCGGCGTGATTTATCTGGGCGCGGTTGCCATCCTCGACATCATTTTTCTCTGGTATGCATGGCAGGTTTATCGCCATTACACCGACATGATTGCGCGCAAGATGTTTACATATTCGATCATCTACCTGTCTTTGCTGTTTGCTGCCTTGCTGGTCGATCACTATTTGAGGTTTTGATAAATATGCGTCTGCGTTCCTTCCTGTTGATGTGTGTCTCAGTCATCGCGCTGAGTGCCTGTGGCGAAAAGGCAGTGCCTGCCTTCAAGAATACCGACCTCACCGGTCTTGCCTATGGGCGAGACTTTGCATTGCATGACCAAAATGGCAAGCTGCGCACGCTGGCGGACTTCAAGGGCAAGGCTGTAGTCATGTTTTTCGGTTTCACGCAATGCCCTGACGTTTGTCCGACGACGATGGTGGAAATGGCCAATGTGATGAAGTCACTCGGGCCCGATGCCGACAGGGTGCAGGTACTGTTTGTGACGGTTGATCCTGAGCGCGATACGGCCGAGCTGCTGAAACAATATGTTCCTGCATTCGATCCCCGCTTCCTCGGTTTGCGCGGCGACCTGCTTGAGACGGATAAAACCGCAAAAGAATTCAAGGTCTTTTATCAAAAAGTGCCGGGCAAGAAAGCCGGCAGTTACACGATGGATCACACGGCGGGCAGCTATGTGTTCGACCCGCAAGGCCGGATACGCCTGTTCGTGCGGCACGGGCAGGGTACAGAACCCATCGTGCATGATCTGAAGATACTGCTTTCGGACCGGTCATAAAAAAAGGCGCTCAATAGAGCGCCTTTTTTGTTTGCGGTGGCTACTCAAGCATAAGCCGCCAGCGTACCCTTCATCTTCTTCAGTGCGACTGCTTCGATCTGGCGTATGCGCTCAGCCGATACGCCAAACTCGTCAGCCAGTTCATGCAGTGTGGCGCCGGAACCGTCGTCATTCGCCAACCAGCGCGCTTCGACGATGCGACGCGAGCGTGGATCCAGTTTGCCCAGTGCATTCGACAAGCCTTCGGTTTGCAGACGATCATGGCGCTGTGACTCCAGTACCTTGGTCGGTTCCTGCAAGTCCGAGGACAGATAGGCGATAGGCGCAAATTTGTCATCTTCATCATCGGTAGGAGCTTCCAGCGCGATATCCCGGCCGGACAGGCGCGTTTCCATCTCGATGACTTCTTCGCGCTTGACGTTCAGGGTTTTCGCCAGTGCATCGACTTCATCCGGCGTCATCGCATCCAGGCCGGTTTTATGGCTGCGCAGATTGAAGAACAACTTGCGTTGTGCTTTCGTCGTCGCCACTTTCACCAGACGCCAGTTTTTCAGGATGTATTCATGCATTTCAGCCTTGATCCAATGCATCGAATACGAGACCAGACGCACGCCTTGATCAGGATCGAAACGTTTGACCGCTTTCATCAAGCCGATATTGCCTTCCTGAATCAAATCCGCATGGGGCAAGCCATAACCGAGATAGCCGCGCGCAATCGATACGACCAAGCGCAAATGCGATAGCACCAGCTTTTGTGCGGCGCCCAAATCGTTATCGTCGCGCAGGCGGCGTGCCAGCGACATTTCTTCTTCATGCGTCAGCATGGGCATGCGATTGACTGCCGAGATGTAAGCGTCAATATTGCCCAGCGCGCCAGAAAACCCCAGTGCCATGATGTTGCTGGCTGGAACCATTGCGCTTGATGCAGTTGCTGCTTTCATGCTTTCTCCTTGCTCGCTTTCATTCAGAATAGACCCGCTTTCATACGGCGAAATCATTTATAACGCTTATATTAGCACTCTCCAGGAATGAGTGCTAATGAGCGTTTTATATCGCTTTGATAGCCAATATTTCATTATAACTTTGCTCACATACAAGCCTGGTTCAAGGGATTAGAGCGTCATTCCGGCCTGAAGTTGCGCAAGACCGAGGGTTTTTGAGTGGATTTGCAGATATTTTGATTAGTAAGCATCAGCTCGCTGATTGCTGATTCTTCCCTGCGGTCGCTGTCCCGCCTGCGTATTGCTGCCAGTGCGTGCCTGCAAACGAGGATATAAGACCGGCTGGGCTGGCTTTATGCCAGGCGCGCCAGATGCCGCTGCACCGACAGCAACGCGCCGACCAGGCCGAGGAAGGCGCTCGCCGCCAACAAGATCAGCGTTGCAACAGCATTCAGCGGCACCAGCCGGAATTCGGATGCATAGAGGCGAGCGAAATCCGCGATCGCCGCATTCAAGGGGTTCAGCGCGATGGCGACGGCGATCAATGCTACTGCGCCGGCAATCAAGCCGAGCAAGGCGCCGGTGTAATAAAAAGGCCGGCAAATGAAGGCGTCAGTGGCGCCTACCAGGCGCGAGACTTCGATCTCTTCGCGCTGCGTCATGACTTGCAACCGTATTGTGTTGAACACCACTGCAACCACCACCACACCCAGCGTCGCGGCGAGAAACAGCAGTATCAGGCGCATGACCTGCAACAGGGCGGCCAGGCGTTCCACCCAGGCAGAATCGACCTGCACATATTCGACGCCGTTGAGCGCACTCAATTTGTCGGTCATCGCCTTGATTTTTCTGGCGCTGCCATCGTTCTGGAAGCCCGTTATCTTGACCACATAGGCATCCGGCAATGGATTGGCGCCCAGTGTGGCGATGGCATCTTCCAGCCCGGTTTTGTCCTTCAGCGTGCTCAGCGCTTTTTCGCGCGGGATGAATTCCAGCCTGACCGGATGCCTGGCTTCCTGCGCGATGCGCTTGATTTCAGGGGCGAGGGCGAGGGCGCGCTCGCGCGAGGCATCCATCTGCATGAAGATGCTGATTTCCGGCTCCACGGCCAGTTGTTCTGACACCGGGCGCACGTTTTCCAGCAGGGTCAGGCCGGCGAAAGGCAGAGCCAGTGCTATCGACACCACCAGCACATTCAGCAGGAAATTGCCGGGTGTCCTGAGCAGGTGGCGGAATGCATCGCCGAACGCGAAGCGATGTTGTCTGAGCCAGCTATTCATGCGCTCACCTGCGGGGTGGTTCGGTGCCAGCTTTCGATGATCTTGCCATGATCGAGATAAACCACGCGGGTGGCCGTATCGAGGAATTGTTCGTCGTGAGTGGAAATGATGCAGGTCACGCCGACTGCATGGAAGGCCTTGAGTGCATCGAGCACCTTGTTGGCGCTGTCACGGTCCAGGTTCGCGGTAGGCTCATCGGCCAGGATGATTTGCGGGCGGTTGACGATCGCACGTGCAATCGCCACGCGTTGCTGTTCGCCGCCGGACAGGGTCATGGGTGCGGAGGAGGCCCTGTCGAGCAGGCCTACCTTGTCCAGCGCGGCGCGGGCGCGGCGTTCGGCGTCGGGACGGGCGGCTCCGCATACGATCAGCGGCAGCATCACGTTGGCCAGCACATTGCGATCCGACAGCAAGCGCTGCTGCTGGAAAATCAAGCCGAGATTGCGCCGCAGATAGGGCAGGCCCGAAGTCTTGATGCGGCCGATATCGTGGCCATTGACGATGACCGTGCCTGTGCTTGGCCTTTCCATTGCCGCTATCAATTTCAGCAGCGTGGATTTGCCGGCGCCGGAAGGGCCGGCGAGAAACACCAGCTCGCCCTTGTCTATCGACAGGGTGATGTCGGACAGCGCAGTGACGTTCTGCGCGTATTTTTTCGAAACCTGGCGGAATTCAATCATCTATATCGATTAACCCAATAGTGCTTCTACAAATTCCTGCGCATTGAAAGGCTGCAAATCCTCGATCTGCTCGCCTACGCCTATGAAGTAGACCGGGATAGGGCGCGCACGTGCGATTGCTGCCAGTACGCCACCTTTGGCCGTGCCGTCCAGCTTGGTCACAACCAAGCCGGTCAGGTCCAGCGCATCATCGAAGGCCTTGACCTGCATCAGCGCATTCTGTCCTGTGTTGCCGTCTATGACCAATAAAATTTCATGCGGCGCCGACGGCATGGCCTTGGCCATCACGCGTTTGACCTTCTTCAATTCTTCCATCAGATGCAATTGCGTAGGCAAGCGTCCGGCGGTATCGACCATCACGACATTGGTGCCGCGCGCCTGTGCAGAATGCACGGCGTCGAATGCAACGGCGGCGGGGTCGCCCGATTCCTGTGCGATGACGGTGACATTATTGCGCTCGCCCCACACTGTCAATTGCTCGCGCGCTGCGGCGCGGAAGGTGTCGCCCGCTGCCAGCAATACCGATTGATCGTGCGCCTGCAAATGCTTGGCGAGCTTGCCTATCGTGGTGGTTTTGCCGGCGCCATTGACGCCTGCGATCATCATGACCAGTGGCTGATGCTGGCCCAGGATCAACGGTTTTTGCAGCGGCGTCAGCATCTCGAGCAGCAAGCTGCGCAAGGCGGTTTTGACTTGTGCTGCCTCGGTCAGTTTTTCATTCTTGACTTTGCGCTTCAATTCATCGAGCAGGAATTGCGTGGCGTCCACGCCTGCATCGGCCATCAGCAATGCCGATTCCAGCTCTTCATATAGTTCATCGTCGATTTTTGCGCCGACGAACAGGGTAGTCAGACTGGAGGATGTTTTGGAAAGCCCGGCCTTCAGCCGCGCCACCCACGACTGCTTTTGTTCGACAGGCGTGACGGCAGCAACGATGTCAGCCGGCGCAACCGGGGCGGCTGCGTCGGGCAGTGTGATCTGTTCAACAGCGGGTGTTGCAGGCGCTGGTGCCAAAGCTGCGGGTTCTTGCGGTTTTTTCTTGAAGAAACTAAACATCTCGAATGGAGTCAGAACAGCGGTCAGAGGCGCTTGCCGGTGTATTGCAGGCAAGCGGATACAATCACCGTATTCTATCAGAGCGAAGGTCATGAAATTGAGTATCCGAACCATGCTGGTGGCAGTAACGATCATTTTGGCGCCGGTATATGCCTGCGCTGCGCAAGCTGAAGAATTCACGTTGAAAAACGGCATGAAAATCATCGTCAACGAAGATCATCGCGCACCGACGGTGGCGCACATGATCTGGTATCGCGTCGGCGCGGTCGATGAGCGCAATGGCGTGACCGGCGCAGCACATGTGCTGGAACACATGATGTTCAAGGGGACAAAAAAATTGAAGCCTGGTGAGTTCAGCAGGCGCGTGGCGCAACTCGGCGGCCGTGAAAATGCCTTCACCAGCAAGGATTACACCGCCTACTTCCAGCAAATCGAGAAATCAAAACTGGAAGCGGTGATGGCGCTGGAAGCCGACCGCATGGCCAATCTGCAGTTCAGCAAGGCTGAATTCGCGAAGGAAATCCGCGTCGTCATGGAAGAGCGCCGCCTGCGCACCGACGACCAGCCGATTGCGCTGGTGCAGGAAGCACTGACGGCCGCGACCTATGCTGCACACCCTTACCGTAATCCGGTCATAGGCTGGATGGATGATTTGCAGCACATGAACGTATTGGATGTGAAGGCATGGCATGACAGTTGGTATGTGCCTAACAATGCAACGATGGTGGTGTCCGGCGATGTCGATGCGCAGACAGTACGTGCACTGGCTGAAAAATATTTCGGTCGCTATCCGGCACGGACATTGACGCGCACGCGGCCGCAAAACGAGCCGCCACAGACCGGCATCAAGCGCGTCACCGTCAAGGCACCGGCAGAAAATCCCTATGTCGTGCTTGCCTTC
>NZ_JAUSME010000220.1 GCF_030645555.1 Herminiimonas sp. | reverse complement strand
CGCCAACGTCCAGTCTTACGTCTACGGCCCGATGCCGTCGCAACCGCTGGGCTGGTTCAAGAAACCGGTCACCAAGGCCGCCGACATGAAGGGCCTGAAGTTCCGCACAGTCGGTATTTCGATCGACGTGTTCCAGGGCATGGGCGCCGCCGTCAACGCGCTGCCAGGCGGCGAAATCGTCCCGGCCATGGACCGCGGCCTGCTCGATGCAGCCGAATTCAACAATGCCAGCTCGGATCGCTTGCTTGGGTTCCCGGACGTGTCGAAGGTCTGCATGCTGCAGAGCTTCCATCAGAACGCCGAGCAGTTCGAGATCATGTTCAACAAGACAAAGTTCGACGCACTGCCAGCCAAGATGAGGGCAATCATCGACAACGCTGCCGAGGCGGCTTCCTCCGACATGTCGTGGAAAGCCATCGACCGCTATTCCAAGGACTATACGGAGATGCAGACCAAGCAGGGCGTCAAGTTCTACAAGACCCCGGACGCTATCCTGCAAGAGCAGCTCAAGGTCTACGACACGGTCACGGACAAGAAATCCTCAGACCCCTTGTTCAAGGAGATTGTGGAATCGCAGCGCAAGTTCGCCGAGCGCGCACTGCGCTGGGAAATGGATACGGTCACCAACCGGCGCATGGCTTACAACCACTACTTTGGCAAGAAAGCACCCGCCAAGAAGGCCTGATTCCCGCCGCTCCTGACAAGACACCATCCAGCGATCCTGGATGGTGTTTTTTTGGTGGCGGCGAAAATGCCTCGCTGCCATGAATTCCCTGGAACCTGATGATGCAAAAGACTCTGCTTTTTATTGACCGGCTCAGCACTTGGGTCGGCCAGCTTTTCGCGTGGCTGATCGTTTCGCTCACCGCGCTGATCTGCTGGGAAGTATTCTCCCGTTACGTGCTGGGCACGCCGCATGCGTGGGCATTCGACGTCATGATCATGATGTACGGCGTGCTGTTCATGATGGCCGGCGCCTACACGCTGTCCAAGAACGGCCACGTCCGGGGCGACGTGCTGTACGGGTTTTTCCCGCCGCGAGTGCAGGCCGGGTTGGACCTCGCACTCTATTTCCTGTTCTTCATACCGGGCATCGTCGCCCTGGTCTGGGCGGGATACACCTACGCCGGCGAATCCTGGCGGATCAACGAACATTCAAACATCACCGCCGATGGACCACCGATTTATCCGTTCAAGACAGCAATCCCTATAGCCGGTGCCATGCTGCTGTTGCAGGGCATCGTGGAGATCGTGCGCTGCGTGATCTGTCTGAAAACCGGTGAATGGCCGTCGCGCGAGCAGGATGTCGAGGAAGTCGACGTCGAAAAGCTCAAGGAGATGGTCCACGTCAAGGATGAAGACATATTGAACGCCGACAAGTACGTAACCGGCCAGAGCGGGAGCAAGCAATGAAGCGCGGCGCATGGTTTGGCTTGACGATCCTGGCAATGATCGCCGTGGCCGTGTTCATTTTGATGCCACCGATTTCACAACTTACGAATGGCCACCTCGGCCTGCTGATGCTGGCCCTGATCGTGGTTGCGATCATGCTGGGCTTTCCGACCGCATTCACGTTGATGGGCATGGGCGTGATCTTCACCTTCCTGGCTTACAGAAGCCAGGATCCCGGGACAGCGACCGCGCAGACTCTCGACCTGATGGTGCAACGCGCCTACGCAGTGATGTCGAATGACGTTCTGATCTCAATCCCGCTGTTCGTATTCATGGGCTACCTGGTCGAACGGGCCAACCTGATCGAGAAGCTGTTCAAGAGCCTGCACCTGGCAATGGCCCGGATTCCGGGCTCGCTGGCCGTGGCCACCATCGTGACCTGCGCGATTTTTGCAACCGCTACCGGCATCGTCGGTGCGGTGGTTACGCTGATGGGGCTGCTGGCGATGCCCGCCATGCTGAAGGCCGGCTACAACGTGCGGCTGTCTGCCGGAGCGATTACGGCCGGCGGCTGCCTGGGCATCCTGATACCGCCATCGGTCATGCTGATCGTGTATGGCGCGACCGCCGGCGTTTCGGTGGTGACGCTGTATGCCGGCGCTTTCTTCCCGGGACTCATGCTCGCAACAATGTACATCGGCTACATCATCATCGTTGCCAAGATCAAGCCGTCCTACGCGCCGCCGCTGTCGGAAGCCGATCGCCATGTGCCGCTGCCGCCAGCCGCACAGTCCATCGTTGACAGTGGCGGCAGCCGCAATGCGGTGGCCGGACTGTTCAGTGCGATCAAAGGCAAGCGCGCAGCAAACGTTCCGGCGGCAACGCTGTTCGGGCAAATGCTGATCGCGCTATTGCCAGCCATCGTTTTTGCCGCGGCAATGCTCTTCACCTACAAGTCCGTCACTACCGCGCCTGAGGTCCAGGACTCCGGCAGCCTGGTGGAGATGGGGTCGGTGGCCCAGGATGCCGGCGGCGCTGCGCAACAGGCCGGTGGATTGGCCGAGCCCGAAGCGGCTGGAGGATTGCAGGAGCCTGAGCAGGCTGGCGGATTGCAGGAGCCACCGGCAGACGGGAAAGCCGAAGCCGCCGCCGGGCCTGCCAAGGCAAGCAAAGCAGAGGCGCCGGCAGCGGCAACACCTGAACCGGCCAAGGCAAGCGCTGCGGCCGATCGGGTCGATGCACCGAAGGGGTACTGGATCGCACTGGCCATCGGGCTGGCGGCGCTGATCGTGTTCTATGCGATCTTCTCGTTTACCCGGCTGGAAATATTCAAGATGCTGCTGGGCTCGTTCTTCCCCCTCGCGATCCTGATCATTTCCGTGCTTGGCGCGATCGTTTTCGGGCTGGCTACGCCGGGAGAAGCGGCGGCAATGGGTTCGCTGGGTGGCCTGGTGCTTGCAGGCGCCTATCGCCGCCTCAACATGACGGTCCTGAAGGAGTCGGTGTTCCTGACGGCAAAGACAAGCGCGATGGTTTGCTGGTTGTTCGTCGGCTCGAGCATCTTTTCGGCGGCCTTCGCGCTACTCGGCGGCCAGGAAATCATCAATAGCTGGGTGCTGTCGATGGACCTGACGCCCATCCAGTTCATGATCCTGGCGCAAGTCATCATTTTCCTGCTCGGCTGGCCGCTGGAGTGGACCGAGATCATCGTCATTTTCATGCCGATCTTCATCCC
>NZ_JAUSME010000216.1 GCF_030645555.1 Herminiimonas sp. | reverse complement strand
CGTTTCAGTACAGACATAACTTACCATGATGCAATATTTCTGCCAGTGTCTAAGTTTTGTACATGTGCCTGAATGCGACAGCGATTCAAGCCTGCAAGGGGAACATGATGTTGAAGCGTAGCGGGGTGTCTGCGTCTTGTGTAACTTGCAAGGAGCCGCCCTGCATTTCCAGCATTTGCTTGGCTTGATACAAGCCTATACCCAGACCGGCAGCGTCGCTGCTCCAGAACGGTTCAAACAGGCGCTCTAGCGCCGGGGCGTGGCTGCCATTGCTGGCTGTTATCGCGATGCTTACATGTTGTGCATGCGTTTCTATTGTGATCATCATCAAGGGCTGGCCGGTATGCTCGCGCACGCTGGCATCGTGATAATTTTTCAGGATATTGTCCAGTGCGGTATCTATCGTCGTGCCGGCCGAGTGGATCAGTGCATCCCCTTCTATCTGTACTTCGAGTTCGTGCAGTGCGCATAAGCTGCTCAACACTACACGCAACTGGATCGCGCGCAACGCTTCGTGCGGATTCGAGCCGGCTGTCAGCGTATGCACGATGCGGTCGGCGCGATGGCGGATCAAGGGTGCGGCGCGGCGCAAATGGGTCAGTATTTTTTGTTCCTTGCCGGCCGGTACCGTGGCCAGTTGATCGGCCATCAACTGGATGAATTGCGCGATATTCTTGATGTCATGCTGTAGAAACAGATTCAGCTTCGACATTTGCGAGAAGGTTGCATCGATCGCACTCGCCTTGATCAGCATGTCGGTGCGCAGCAGCAGCAGGAAGGTTTCGATCAGCGTTTCTTCAAAATAACGCTGCTCGCCGCGATTGTCGCGCTGATAGAAATTCATCGTCAGCTTCATTTCAGCGACTTCGATTTCCTTGTATGTGGAAGCATGGAGATGCCGACCGTAGCTGCCCTGTTTGACTATGCCAAACCAGTCCAGTCGCCAGTTCAGCCCCATTAAACCGGCCTGCTCCAGCAAGGGCCACGCCTGTTCCAGGAACATAGGTGTATCGAAATTGCATTGTTCATTGAGCCGGATCAGGCCGAGATTAATGCGACTGGCCTTGCGTGCCTGGTACCACAGTGCAGCCACCACTGCCGCGATGGTGATGCCCATCAGGATGAAGGCCAGATAGATTTGCTCAATCATCGCGTGCTATGCCGAATTTCTTCATGAAATAGTAAATGTTTTCGCGCTTGACGCCGAGCCGCTTGGCGCTCTGGTAGACGTTGAATCCGGTTTCCTTCAGGATCTGTCGCACCAGCCGTTCTTCCGCGTCTGTGCGTATGCCCTTGAGGCCATCGGCTACCTGGGCGTTGACGGCGATGCGCGTAATGCCTTGCAGGCTCAGTTCGTTTTCCTTTTGCAGGAACAGGAAGGCACGCTCGATTGCACGCAGGATGGTGTCCGACGATGCCGGCTTGGCAAGGAAATCGAAGGCGCCTTCGCGGATCGCTTCCAGCGCTGCCGCCTCTTCATCCTGGCCCGTCAATACGATCACCTTGACCGCCATGATCTCGCTCTGGATCGCCTTCAGCGTGGCGAGTCCTTCGGTGATGTCATGCGCGTGCGGCGGCAAGCCGAAATCCAGGATCACGATGCGGATCGCCGGGTTGGCGCGCAGCATGTGCAGCGCAGTTTCGCGCTGTTGTGCTTCGCTGACGACATAGTCATGGAGTTCCAGCATGCCGCGCAACATCGTGCGCAAGCCAGGGTCGTCTTCGACCAGCAGTATTTCTCCGACGTGCTGCATCATTTCGGCGGCACCTTGCGGTTCATTTCCCTGAGCCGCTCATCGAGGAAGCGCAGCTCGTGCGGATCGGTGATCTGTCCGCTGGCGAGCATGCCGCCGAGCAGGATTTTGGCGCTGTCCAATTCATTCATGTCTTCCAGCAGGAATACTTCCATCTGCCGCGCCCAGCCAGGCACGCTTTTATCTGTCGCATACAGCCGGATTGCCTGCGCATACTTGCGTGCCAGCGGCAGGTCCTTGAGCTTGTGCCGTGCGATGTAGGCAGCATGTGCGAGTGCACGCCAGCGCTGATTCGGATCGTCCAGAAAACGGCGATAGATAAATTCGAGCATTACCCTTTTTCTGGCGTCGTCGGGCACATCGGCATACAGGTGGCTGGCGGCCAGCAGCGGATATTGCGCGCTCGGATCAAGTTCCAGTATGCGCCCCAGCCATAGCTGCAGATTGTTGTAGTCGAGTCGCTGGAACGGCACTCTGGCGCCCGGCTGATTGTCGAACGCCTGCACATACAGCATCAGCAGTTTGCCGAGCGCGATTGGCTCTGCCAGGCTGGCGATATTGAGTGTGGTGATGCCTGGCGGTGCCGCCAGATTTTCAGCCTTGGCTTGCGGTGCCGGCGCGAGGCGGTGCCAGCTTATCTGCATGGTCAGTCCGGCCAGCAAGAGCAGCAGCACGGTTTTCGGCACGAATGAAACGGGACGTTCGCGCATGGCTAGATATTCTTGCGATACAGGTCGAACAGTGCGGCGCCTGTGATCAGAGTCAGGAAAATTGCGCTTTGCGCCAGGATGGACGGCAGGCTGGACCAGTTTCCTGTCTGGTAGACCAGCCATTCGGTGCGGGTAAACTGGTCGAGACGCGGCAGGATGACGGCCACTGCATCGATGACGAAGCCGATCACGTTCTGCGACAGCGTATGGTCGGTCGTGCTCTGTCCTATCAGCTGGAAGGCGCTGACTGAGCGTGCGGCGAGATAGAACGCCATCACGGCGCTCAGCGCGCTCATGACCTGGCTGAACGTCAGTACGCACAACAGGCTGAAGGCGGCAACCAGCCATAGCTCACACAGTAGCGATACCGTCCACAGCGCGGCTTGTGCAAATGGTGAAAAAATCCACGCCAGCGCGCCGAACAGCAGTGCCGGCACCAGCGCCAGCGCGCCGAAGCCCAGCAGCTTGCCGAGCAGGTAGCCGGCGCGCGGCAATGGCAGCGCAAGTATCAATTCCAGACCCTTGTCGTTGAACTCGCGCACCATGCTGGTTACCACGAACGTGGCGATCAGGAATACGGCTGCAAAGCGTGCAAATGCAGCAATCAGTGCGATCTGTATCTGCCGGCTTTCGGTGATTGCCAGTTCATTGAGAAAGCCGCTCAGGCCTATGGCTATCAATGCAACGGCCACGACCAGCCAGATCAGGCGGTTGCGCAGCGCTTCGATGAAGGTGTAAAACGCGATGGTGCGGGCTTGTTGAAACATGGGCGGGGTTCGCTAAGGTAACGGGATAGATGTAGGTGTCGTACCGCTATAGCGGGGTGGCAAATGCCGGTACGATGGTATCGGCGACCGCGCATGCTGCGGTAGTGATAGAGGCGCGCGAATTGCCCCTGGAGATATCGCCGTCATCGAGCTTGAGATCGATTTCCACCGCTATATCGCAAGGCAGGTTGGCA
Source organism: Herminiimonas sp. (assembly GCF_030645555.1). Classification (GTDB taxonomy): domain Bacteria; phylum Pseudomonadota; class Gammaproteobacteria; order Burkholderiales; family Burkholderiaceae_D; genus Oxalicibacterium. The sequence goes on along the minus strand of NZ_JAUSME010000216.1, from coordinate 5,151 downwards.
AACTCGATCAGGTTCAGCGTAGTTGCCGGGACAGGATTGGCGCCGCCGGCGACGACCGAGCCGGCAGCGATGGTATTGCCGAGTACGCGCGCCGTGCCGTAGTGCGTCTTGATCTGTGAGGAGCGTATGAAGCCGGCATTGAACAGATGGACAGGCACATTGTTCGATTCGGCCACGGTGTTGATAATGCCGTTGCCGTCACCACCGACAGTGACGTTCGGAATTTCATTTGCCGTATAGCGCCAGTCGCCGGGCAGGTAGCGGTAACGATCCTTGAAGTATTGCGACGCCGTGCTCAAGTCCTTGGCGGTCACGAGGATATCCTTGACGCGCATGCTCCTGATCAGGGACTGGCTCTGCAGGATGCCGCCGAGCAGCAAGCCTATGATGACCAGCACGATGGCGATTTCGACCAGCGTGTATCCATGCTGGCTGGTCGATGCCGGGCGATGCATGGCCTCAGCCTTATGGAAGTTTGGCATCTATGGTCCCTTTTGCGACATAGTCCAGTATGTCGTCATAGCCTGCAGTCGGCGGAAAATTGGTGGTGAAAAATGGCGGCAGATTCAGCGCCGCCTTGATGAAGGGGGCCGTGCCGGAAAAATTATTCACTTCATTCGTACCCAGGCAGTTGGGTGCGACCGGCGCCAGTGGCGTGGCTGGCGCGACTGCCGTACATGGCGCACCGGCACCGGCGGCATTATTGAAAAACGCCACATTGTTGCGGCCACGTGTATACACGATAAACGGTGCGGTTGATGTCAGTGTCGCACCGGCGGCATCGCGCACGACGATGTCGCCGGCGGCGGCGATGAATCCCGCCTTGGTGCCGGTAGCAGCCAGGGCCGGGGTGACGCGGTAGCGGTAGCGGTTTGCCACGGCGGCAGCTGCCGGTGGCGTACTCAAGGCCCACGGATCATTGGCGGCGACGCCCAGCGTTTGCCACGGAATATTGCCGGCAAAGCTGCCGATATCTTCCAGGCCATCGCCCGTGCTGTCGGCGTAAGGCAGCCGGTTATTCCTGATCGCAAAGCCGATCAGCGCGGATTGGATGCTGTCGATATCCTTGAGCGCCAGGCTCACCTGTTCGTCGAATGACAGTACGGATTTGTTCAGCATCGCAGGCGCCACCAGATCGGCTGCCAGAAAGGCCATGACTAAATCATCAAACGGGCCGCTGGCGGCCGTTGTGCTGTCAGTCAATTCGCCGCGCACAAAGATGGAATCGTTATCGGTATTTTCGAACTCATCCGGGTTGCTGGCTCCTACAGGCAAAGCATTCCGCGTACCTTTAATCGTAAAAGCACCGGAACCGTTTTTGCCGTGTGAAGCCAGGATCACCACAGCCGGCGTGGTATTTGGAATCAGCCCTGCATTGGACCGGTCGTTAACTGTTATTCCGCCCTGGTTGCCGCTGTTGAAGCTGGCGCTGCGGGTCCAGTCATAAGGCGTGTTGGAGACTTGATAGGTGAAAAAATTATTCCAGCCATCCAGCGCCATCTCACGTGACATGCCCAATGTGACAAACGGCAGCGTGCCGAAAGTCGCCACGCATAACGTGGCTGGATTTGGTATTGGAGGTGTGCCTGCAGTAGCGCCGGCGCGATCCTCGATGCCGTCGAAACTGACATTGGGTGCAGGCGGCGTGGCAAGCGCGCTTTCCGGACAAGGCAGCCGATGATATTTTCCGAGGTAGCCTATGAGCGCATCACGGATGGCTTCCTGCCTTTTTTTCGTCACCGTGATGGCTGAATTTTCCATTTGCGATTGCACGAGCCCGACGCCGAAGGTCAGCATGATGCCGACCAGCAGCACCACGATGGCCATTTCTGCGAGAGTAAATCCCCGGCATGCACGCTTGCTCACGCGGGGAAGGATGGGTGCAGCTGGGTGTGGCAAGGGTGTGCGCATTATTTTCTTTCACGCAATCAGCGTTTGCCGCGCGGCACAGGCGCCGGCGGAATATCGGAGACCAGCAGTCCGGACTCATATCCTTCGCGCACCTGGCCGGTCGCGATGTCCATGCTTTGGCCAGCTTTCATGCGTACGTTCTGGCCGGATGGCAGTTGCAGGGAGAGTCCACCACGATGGCCATTTCCTGTCATTACCGTGATGCCTTGCGGGTGTTCATGCTCGTTCTGCGGCTGCGAGTTGATCCATACCGTCGATTTGCCGGAGCCCTTGCGCTGCACATAGCCGTCGAGCGTGAGGGTGGCAGCCGGCGGTCGCGATGCTGTGCCTTCAGCGACCACGGATGGAGCGCCACCTTGCCGCACTCTATCCAGCTCCAGTCGCTCTGCCTGTGTCAGGAACAGGCGGCCGGGTTGTTGCGCGCCGGCCTGCGGCACGACCTGCAGCAGCAGGACTGCCAGCAGGGAGGAAAAAATATAACGCTGCCTCATCGCTGCCTGCCGATTCATTGCGGCACCGCCGCGGGATTGTTTGTTGCAGCAGCGGGCTCGCCTATCGTAATCCAGTAGAGTGTGCATTCTGCCGTCAGCCGTGGCGCCAATGGTTCCAGACCCATCGCATTGACGGGAGTGATCGTGCATTCCTTTGCGGTGTAAAACCCCTGGTCTCTCAAATCGCGCAGAAAATGAACCAGGTCCAGTTCATGCAGCAGGCCGAAGCGCAGCGCGATTTTGGTGGCGCGCAATTCTAGGGAGGTAGCCAGCAATGTCGGTTCGACAGGTACCAGCTGTTGCGGCGCGAACTCGTAACTGATGGGTAACAACCGGCGCTTTTCCTGTATGTTTTTGATCAGCTCCAGCATGAACAGGCGATTCTCTTCACCGTAGAAACCACGTTCACGCAATTGCTCGAACTTGGGCAGAAAATCACGTATCTCTATGCGTTCACTTTCGGCCTGATTGAACTTGTCGCGTGCAGCGTTCTGGATCGCCTGTGCCTCTTCCCTGGCAGGCTTGATATGCAGCAGGTAGAAGCGCGCCACGGCCACCACCGTAATGCTCAGGATCAGAGCCACCGCTTATGTGATGATGGCCTTGCGTATCAACGGATAGCCATTCCTGGAGAACGAATATGGCTCCACAACGGTCTTGAGCTTTACCGAGGATTGCTTGTCGGCGGCGATTTTTTTTTGCTCGATGCTCATGGCTTGCGGACAAGTTTGATTGTGAACGGCGCCTTTAGCTCCGGGTTTGCTTCGCCGACCTTGTTTTCAAGTCTGACGCTCGGACGCATATCGATGGGTTGCAGCGTGACGGTTGCCGTCAGTTGTGGATTTTTTTGCAATGCGGCAGTGAACATGCGCACGCTATCCAGCGCGGCGCGGTAATCGCCGTCGAAGGGTTTGATTTCACCTTCCAGTAGCACGACCTCGCTCGGCTTCTCCGGCACGCCGAGCATGCTGGCTTGCGGTCCGGCATCGATGGCAGGAGGTGGAGGGGTGTTCGGTGTGCTCGCCACTGCGAGGCTGGCGGCATCTGCGATCTGCCATTGCAGCCGGTTGATGACAACTTGTGGCAATACGTCGAGTGCCTGGCTGATCTCTATCATCAAACCATCCGGCAAGGGCACGTTTTGCGTAATCATGCGTTCGATATCGACCACGGATTTCATGTCGTGCGGAGTCACCAGCGTGCTCGGCATGCCCTTGACGATAGTCTGATATTTGTATTCGGCTCTTAGCGCTTCTTGCTTCAGGCGCGCCGTTTCGCGCTTTTGCTCGAGGACAGTCATCACGTCGATGCCGGCCCATGCGAGGGCCGCCAGCGCGATGATGCCGCTGAATGCATACAGCGCGATGCGCGCCTGCCATAGCTGATAAAAATGATTCTGTTCGCGCAGCGGATAGTGGCTGGCGATGCTTGCCTTGCCCAGCAGCGACAGGAAAAGGGTATCGCAATCCTCCATTGGCCCGGCACTGTATTGCTTGAGTAACTGCCTGGCCTCGCCAATTTCTATCAAGCGATAGCTGGTGTCGGCATTGTCGTGGGCCTGATCCTGGATTGCAGCCAGGTTATGCACGTTGGCTATGACGACCAGCTGGATTTTTGCGCCGCGCGCCAGCATGCGGGTGCTGGCCAGAAACTGGCGCGTTTTTTCAGTTTCGGCGACGAAAGAATCGGCCAGTAGTTCGGGCGCCTGATCCAGCAAAGGGGTGAGCCGGCTGAAATGCAGCTGCCCTTTGTGAAAATAGCTCTGACGCAAACCGCTGGATTGATGCGTCACCAGCAGCAGTGGTTCTTGCCCAAGCCGTAGCTTGTTGACGAGCAACTGGCTCAGCAAGGCCAGTGAGTAAATTCCGGTCACCGGCACGGCAAGTTTGTACATCATGCTCAGCCAGGGTTTTGGCAATTCGGCATTGGTCAATGCGCTGAACAGGATGAGGTCGTCCTTGCGTCCTTCCTTCTCGCGCGCTTGCACGCTGGCATGGCGGAACGGCGTATCGCGATAGAACTGCGTCAGCTTGCGGTCTATGATCGCGCGTCTTGCCTTACCTATCGTGTGCGGCACTGTATCACGCTGGAAATCTTCCTCGATCAGGTCAACTAGGATATCTGCTGGCTGGTTTTTACATGTTGCGAGATAGTCGGCGAAGCGCTGCCAGCCATTTTCATCATTTGCGAAAATGTCTTCCAGCAACGCATTCGTGCCGTTCCACGAATAAGCGTTGAGTTCGTGATTGGTGAGATAAAACAGCTGCTTGCGCACGTGAGCCTTATTGTTGAGCGGTAGCGGTTGTCAGAACTTGAGCTTGCCGAACATGTCGTAGATGGGGCCCAGCACCGACATCATGACCCATGCCATCAGGATGCCAAGAAGGACTGTCATGATCGGCTCTATCATCGCTTGCGCCTGCTCGATCAGTTCCTTGACATCGCGGTTGTAAAAATAACTGACATTGCGCAGCGCGGTATCGAGCGAGCCGGTCGCTTCACCGACCTTCAGCATGCGGATGACGAGGGGAGGGAATATACCTGTCATCTGGAAGGCGGCGGTCACGCCTTGTCCCTCTGAGATCAATTGGCCGGCCTGCTGCAGCCCGCGCGCAATCATGCGATTGTTGACGATATCTTCCGACAAGCGGATGCAGTCGAGGATGGTAATGCCCGATGCATACATCAAGGCAAAAAAAGTGACAAAACGCGCCAGTATGATCTTGTGCAACACCGGGCCGACCAGCCA
>NZ_JAUSME010000207.1 GCF_030645555.1 Herminiimonas sp. | reverse complement strand
TTTCACGTTGTCGATCAATGCCGGATTAAGCGGTCCCTGATTGGCGCCGCTGGATGCCGTTGCATTGTTCGGCATCGGGCCGGTAGCGGACGGACGCCCCCAGAAATATTGCGGCGATGAAAACGCCTGACCAATCAGCGACGAGCCAACAAGCTGGCCGTTACGCGATACCAGACTGCCTTGTGCCTGATCACTGAAAGCTAACTTGCCGATACTGGTGATCGCATACGGATAGATTACGCCGCAGATCAGAGTAAGCACGGCAAATAAAACCAGTGCGGGACGAAATGTCGCGTTCATATTAATTCCTTCATGTTAGTTCCAGATTCAGATAAGACCGAAAACGGTCAGGATCATGTCTATCAATTTGATACCTACGAAGGGCACCAGAATGCCGCCCAGGCCGTAGATCAACAGATTGCGACGTAACAGCGCAGCCGCACCGACCGCGCGATACTTGACGCCCTTTAGCGCCAGTGGAATCAGCACCACAATAATCAGCGCATTGAAAATCACGGCCGACATGATGGCCGATGACGGGCTGCTCAAATGCATGATGTCCAGTGCCTTCAACTGCGGATAGGTCGTGACAAATGCAGCCGGAATGATCGCAAAATACTTGGCGATATCATTGGAGATCGAGAACGTCGTCAGCGAACCGCGCGTCATCAGCATCTGCTTGCCGATCTCGACTATCTCCAGCAGCTTGGTCGGATTGGAGTCCAGATCGACCATATTGCCGGCTTCTTTCGCGGCCTGTGTGCCGGAGTTCATCGCCACTGCAACGTCGGCCTGCGCCAGCGCCGGTGCATCGTTGGTGCCGTCGCCGGTCATCGCAACCAGACGGCCTTGCGACTGGTATTCGCGTATCAGCTTGAGTTTCTGTTCTGGTGTTGCTTCGGCGAGGAAATCATCGACGCCGGCTTCCGCAGCAATTGCCGCAGCAGTCAGCTTGTTGTCGCCGGTGATCATGACTGTCTTGATCCCCATGCGCCGCAATTCAGCGAAGCGTTCCTTGATACCGCCTTTGACAATATCCTTTAGTTCGACCACGCCCATCACGCAGCCATCATCGACCACCACCAGAGGCGTACTGCCGCGCCGCGAAATGTCATCCACCGTATTCGATACTTCCATCGGGAATGGGCGACCCAGCAATTCGATATGCTTTTTCACCGCATCGACTGAACCTTTGCGGATAATGCGCTCACCCATATCAACACCGCTCATGCGTGTTTGCGCACTGAAGTGGACGAAGCTCGCATTCAATGCCGCGATATCGCGTTCACGTATGTTGAACTTCTGCTTGGCAAGGATGACGATGCTGCGACCTTCCGGCGTTTCATCGGCCAGCGAAGCCAGTTGTGCAACATCGGCCAACTGAATTTGCGTGATGCCAGGCGCGGGATAAAACTCTGATGCCTGACGATTGCCGAGTGTGATGGTGCCGGTTTTGTCCAATAGCAGCACATCGACGTCGCCGGCGGCTTCGACTGCGCGACCTGATGTAGCAATCACATTGGCTTGCATCATCCGGCTCATGCCGGCCACGCCGATCGCTGACAACAGGCCACCGATAGTGGTCGGGATCAAACAGACCAGCAGGGCGATCAATACGGTGATCGTAATGGGCGAGCCGCTACCTGCGGCTTCTACCGAATACAGTGAGAACGGCAGCAAGGTCACTGTCACGATCAGGAAGATGATGGTCAGTGCGACCAGCAGTATCGTCAACGCGATTTCATTCGGCGTCTTTTGACGCTTGGCACCCTCAACCATCGCGATCATGCGGTCTATAAAGGCTTCGCCGGGATTGACCGCAATGCGTACCACCAGCCAGTCGGACAGCACACGCGTGCCGCCGGTGACCGATGAAAAATCGCCACCGGATTCACGAATGACTGGGGCCGATTCGCCGGTGATGGCGCTTTCATCGACCGATGCCACGCCTTCTATCACTTCACCATCGACTGGAATCACGTCACCGGCTTCAACCAGTACAGTATCGCCCTTGCGCAAATCGGCTGGCGACGCTGGCAGCCAGGATGTGCCGTGTTTTGGCACTGAGAGTTTCTTCGCCAGCACGGTTTGCTTCAAGGCGCGCAAGGATGCGGCTTGTGCCTTGCTGCGCCCTTCCGCCAGTGATTCGGCGAAGTTGGCAAACAATACGGTGAACCACAACCAGACGGAAATGGCAAAGATAAAGCCAGGGCTGGCCTCGCCTTTACCGACGAGTGATTGAATGAACAACAAGCTCGTGATGATGCTACCGACATAGACAACAAACATCACAGGACTGCGCCACTGTGCGCGTGGCGTCAGTTTTTTGAATGCATCGACTATGGCTGGACCTATCAAGGCCGTATCGAAAAGCATCAGGCTTTTACGTGACACGACAGGCGCAGCCTTGGATTCTGGCATTTGCATGGCAGGCTTTCTTTAATTTGTTGAGAACGGCAAGCGGCGCGCGCTCGCCGTTCCTGGTTGATTATTGTGAGAACTACCGTGCGAACAATTGCAGGTGTTCGACGATGGGGCCGAGTGCCAGCGCAGGGACGTAATTCAATACGCCAACCAGCACTACTACACCCACCAGCAAGGCAATAAACAGCGGACCATGCGTAGGCATCGTGCCGGCATTGGCTTCCAGCCTTTGCTTGCCTGCGAGTGAACCGGCTACCGCCAGAATCGGCACGATCATCGCGAACCGCCCGAACCACATAGCGATTGCCAGCATCGTGTTGTAGAACGGCGTGTTGGCAGACAATCCTGCAAACGCACTGCCGTTGTTATTGGCGGCCGAGGTGAACGCATACAGGATCTCGGAGAAGCCATGCGCGCCCGGATTGGCAATGCCGACCTTGCCCGGCTCCAGCAGTACGGCAATTGCAGTCCCGACCAGCACCAGTGTCGGCGTCACCAGAATCGCGATGGATGCCATCTTCATTTCATACGCCTGGATTTTCTTGCCCAGATATTCCGGCGTGCGACCTATCATCAGGCCGGCAATGAATACCGCCAGAATCGCGAAGATCAACATGCCGTACAAGCCGGTCCCGACACCGCCGAAGACGACTTCGCCGAATTGCATCAAGACCAGAGGCACAAAGCCGCCCAGTGGCATCAGCGAATCATGCATGTTGTTGACGGCACCACATGATGCGGCCGTCGTCACCGCAGTGAACAAGGCGGAGGCACTGATGCCGAAACGGGTTTCCTTGCCTTCCATATAGCCGCCGGATTGCAACGCAGTCGTCGTTTGATCAACACCGAGCACCTGCATCGCTGGATGCGCAGTTTGTTCGGCGATCATCACGATGGAAGTCATCACGACAAAGATCAGCGTCATTGCACCCAGTACCGCCCAGCCTTGCCGCATATCGCCGACCAGGCGGCCGAACGTGAAGCACAGACCAGCCGGGATCAGGAAAATCGCCAGCATCTGGATGAAGTTGCTGACTGAGGACGGATTTTCGTAAGGATGAGCCGAGTTGGCGTTGAAGAAACCGCCGCCGTTGGTGCCCAGCATCTTGATTGCCTCTTGCGATGCCACCGGACCCATCGCGATGGTTTGCGTTTTGGCGGTCAGGGTTTCCAGCACAGGCTTGCCTTCGGCATCCACCACAGGCTGTCCGTCAGACGTGGCTTTGGCTTGCTGATACGTCACCGGATCGATCAGCACTACCTGTTGATATGCCGAGAAATTCTGGATCACGCCCTGCCCCATCAAGGCTATGGACACCACAACAGCTAGCGGCAACAGGATGTAAAGCGTGGAACGTGTCAGATCGACCCAGAAATTGCCTATCGATTTGGCTGAACGCGAACTGAAACCGCGAATCAGCGCAAAGGCGACAGCAATGCCGGTCGCGGCAGAAAAGAAGTTCTGTCCCGTCAGCGCCAGCATCTGCGTCAGATAGCTCATCGTCGCTTCGCCGGAATAGCCTTGCCAGTTGGTGTTGGAGACGAAGCTCACTGCAGTGTTGAACGAGGAATCCGGGCTGACGTTACCAAATGCCTGCGGATTGAGTGGCAACCACGCTTGCAGGCGCTGTATCGCATAGACGAAGAGCGCCCCCAGGGTATTGAACACCAATAGTGCGATTGCATAGCTTTTCCACGTCATTGCAGATTGCGCACTGAGGCCGGCAAGCCGATAGAGAACATTCTCGATTTTCAGCAGCCAACCGAAGCCGCGTATGCTCGTGCCATCCGCGACCTTTGCCATGAACAGGCCCAGGGAATAGGCCAGCACTAGCAATACGGCTAAGAATGCGACCAGGTACATGATGGATTGCGAAGTCATTTTACAAATCCTCCGCTTTCACCAATGCGATCACGAGATAAATAAGCAAACCGAGCGCAACAAGCGAGCCGATTACGTAAAATAGATTCATTTACGTTCTCCCAACTTGCTGCAGCCTTCGGCGAATGCCCAGAAAACGAGCAAAAATGCTGCGATTGCGCCTGTAAAGACGATGTCCATTCCACACTCCTACATCACTGTTTTGATGAGAAGTAGCTTATGAGAAACGGTCTAAAAATTTAGTAAAGACTTGGGTGGGTGGTGTAAACGAAATATAAAAATTGACTGCCTAGCGTTGCTTGGATGAAATCCTTTAGTAGATTGCATAGACTATTTAAACAGCTGGCAATGGGTGGAAAGCAATAGAGATTAGGTCGGCAATTAAATCGCACTCACTCTTGCATATCATTAAATCGAAATTAAATTATTTTAATTTCAATGACTTAAAGCTATTTTTGAATGTATTAGATTAATAAATTATGGCAAAACTTAGCATCCTTCAATACCCTGACGAACGCCTGCATACGGTCGCTTTGCCGGTCCAGGATATAGACGATGGCATCCGCCGCCTGGTGGCCGACATGGCGCAGACCATGTATGCCGCGGACGGCATCGGGCTGGCGGCAACCCAGGTTGACGTGCACCTGCGCGTGATTCTGGTCGACATTTCCGAGAGCCGGAATGAGTTGCTGGTGCTGATCAATCCCGAAGTGATCAAGATGGGCGGCAGCGAAGAATTCGAGGAAGGATGCCTGTCGCTTCCGGATATATATGAAAAGGTGAAGCGCGCCGCCTGGCTACGCATACGCGCGCTGGACTTGGATGGCAAACCGTTTGAATTGCAGGCCGATGGCTTGAAGGCGATGTGCATCCAGCATGAGCTGGACCATTTGCGCGGCATGGTGTTCGTCGAACATCTGTCGCAAAAGAATCAGCTGCGGATACTGTCGGCGCTGGCCAGGCAAACCACGCAGGTCCGGGGCAGGCAAAAAATCCGCTGAAGTCAGCTTTTCAGGCTGGTATCCGAAGATGCAAGCCGCGCCTCTACCCGCGCCATGACGCCCGTTGCCGGATGCCGCAGCTTGGTAATGCGCTCGGCCAGCACGGTATCTACCTGCTCCGGCTTGAGCTGATGCGCTTGCAGGAAGGCATCGGCAACTTCGATTTCCACCGTGACGATACCGCTTGCCTCGGCGATATCCACAGCGTGCACTTTGCCGAACATGTCGATTTGCAAGCCGTTCAAGGGATTACGTATATCGATCAGGCGCGGCTCGATTGCATTGATGAATTGCTGTGCATTCAAGCCGCGCAAGGCAGGAAAGCAACCCGAGATTTCAATTAATGTTTTCATTTTTCCTAGTGTCGCAA
>NZ_JAUSME010000198.1 GCF_030645555.1 Herminiimonas sp. | reverse complement strand
CCCAACAGCAGGATGGGTTCGGAATGCTTGAGCACCTTGATGCCCACGAAGCGGCCCTTGAGGTCCATGCCCATCAAGGTGACCACCGGCTTGCCCGAGTAGGCGGGCGTGTCGGTGATGTCGGTGGACAACATCACATAGCCCAATAGCTTCTTCTTGCCGGCCTCGGGTTCGCCGTAGGCCTCCACATAGGGTGGCTGGCCCAGGCGCTCGGAGAAACTCACAGCGCCGGGAAACACCTCGGCGCAAGGCACCAGGGCGCACATGTCTTTGGCGGTATTCAGTTCGGGCGGCAGCGCCGCTTCATAGGAACCCGTCGCCGCGCGTGCGCCGCTCGCGCACAGGGCAAACAGAAGAAAAAAAACTGCCAAGTAAGAATTTACATTGCCCGCTAACCGTCTGCATCGCGAATACATATTTCATTCCTGCTGGGCAAGCGCCGCCCGATGGCGGCGCTTCAATTTCCTGAATCAGGCTTCAACAATCATGCGCGTGCGCATTTCAAGGTGCAACGCATGGCAGAAGTGCGTGCAATAGCACCAGTAAACGCCTGGTTTATCGGCAATGAAGGTCACTGATGCCGTTTCCTGCGGATTGACGATGAATTGGACGTTGTACTTCGGAATGGCGAAGCCGTGCGTCAAGTCCTCCACCTTGTCGTGGTTCGTCAAGATAAGGGTGACCTCATCGCCCTTCTTGACGGTGAACTCACGCAGGCTGTAAGACGGGGCCTGCGAAGTCAGCTTGACGGTAACCTTCTTGCCATTGCGGAACACACCGGATTCCTTGGGATCCTTGATCGCAAGCGGGAACTCGTTCATGTCATAGACCTGCTTGGGACGCAGCAGGTCGCGTTTCAGGATGATGAAGTCGTGGGGCTCACTGCGCACCGGGGGGTCGGCGATCAGTACCATCTTCTCACCCGAGATATCGATGATCTGCTCGTTCTCGGCGTGCAGCGGGCCGACCGGCAGGAAACGGTCCTTGGAGAACTTGCAGCCCACCGCCATCCACTTGCCATCAGCGGAGCGAGTTTCACCATGCGTACCACTGATGTGGCCCGGCTGATAGTGCACGTCGATACGGTCCACGACGTACTTGGCGCTCTTGTCGCCAGCATGGAATTTGATGGCGGCCTCCACATTCCACTTAACAACCTGGCTGTCCAGGAACAGCGTGGTGTAGGCATTGCCGCGACCGTCAAAGGTGGTGTGCAGCGGTCCCAGACCTAACTCCACCTCGGCCACGATGGCCGCATCCAACTTCTCCAGCTTGCCGTCGAACCAGTCCAGCACCTTGGCCAGCTCGATCACCGTGCCGGTGGGCGACAACTTGCCGGAGCAGATGAAATACTTGCCGTCCGGGCTGGCGTTCACACCATGCGGGTTTTTCGGCACGGTGACGGTCGCTGTCAGCGCAGTCTTGGGATCCGCGTTGGACTTGCGGGTGCCATCGACCACCGGCACCTTGGAGTCGCCATAGGTCTTGAATTTGCCGTCCTTGATCGCCTGCTCGATGCGGGCGATGTTGTAGAAAATGCAGGCGTCGCGCTCGGCCGACATCATGTCTTCGTAATGGACGCCGTTTTCAGTGTTGTACTGGTTGGCCGCTGCCAGCTTGCCGTCATACGAGGTGGCGACCAGGTCGCAATTGCCGTCGATCAGCACCTGCCAGCGCACGTCCATGGTCTCGGCGTCCACGCAACTAAAGAGCGAGTGGTAAGTCTCCGGCTTGTTCACATCGGCACCGGTGTTGGGCAAGGGAATAGCGAACTCGCCGCCGCAGAACACACGCGTGGTGTAGTTGATCTTCGGATCGACCGGGTCGGCCTTGTCCGGAAAGATGCCATGGAAGCCCTGGATGTTGGGAATCTCGGTGATTTTGTCGCAGATGAAGTAGTCCAGGCGGATGCGCGCAATGCGGCCGTTGATTTTGTCGTT
>NZ_JAUSME010000197.1 GCF_030645555.1 Herminiimonas sp. | reverse complement strand
CGATCAGCAGCGACATTTCCATGCCGCGCGAGGTCGAGGTGTCGTGCACGAAGTGCAGCATCGGCAGCGTGTGGATGTGCAGGCGCTTGCCCAGCTGGTTGCGGATGAAGCCCGCAGCGGCGCCCAGGCCGTCCACCGTGTTCTTGATCGACTCCTTGTCGTCCTTGAACATGGTGAAGAACACCTTGGCATGCGCGTAGTCCGGCGTGATCTGTACTTCGGTGATCGTGATCATCCCGATGCGCGGATCTTTCAACCCGTACGCAATGATTTCGGCCAGGTCGCGCTGGATCTGGTCGGCCACGCGAAGACCGCGGGCGGGAATGGTTTTGCTATGTTTGGCCATGATTTATTCTACTCTTTAAAAAACGAGGGGCGGAATATGCGCCAAAAGCGCATTCCGCCCCACGGTGACCGGTGTCCTGCTTTTACAGGGTACGGGCGATCTCTTGAACTTCGAATACTTCGAGGACGTCGCCGACTTCGATATCGTTGTAGTTCTTGAGCGACAGGCCGCACTCGAGACCGGCGCGTACTTCTTTCGCGTCGTCCTTGAAGCGCTTGAGCGAATCGATCTCGCCAGTCCACACCACGATATTGTTGCGCAGCAGGCGGACCGAAGACGAACGCTTGACCACGCCATCGGTGACCAGGCAACCGGCAATCGCGCCCACTTTCGAGACCAGGATAACCTGGCGAATCTCGACCGCACCGGTGATGTGCTCGCGCTTTTCCGGCGCCAGCATGCCCGACAGCGCTGCCTTGATCTCGTCGATCGCATCGTAAATGATGTTGTAGTAGCGGATGTCCACGCCGTTCGACTCTGCCAGCTTGCGCGCCTGGGCGTCGGCACGGGCGTTGAAGCCGATGATGACCGCTTTCGATGCGACTGCAAGGTTGACGTCCGACTCGGTAATGCCACCAACTGCTGCGTGCACAACCTGTACCCGCACTTCCGACGTCGACAGTTTCTGCAGCGAGCCAACCAGCGCTTCCTGCGAACCCTGCACGTCGGTCTTGATAATGACCGGCAGGTTCTTGACTTCGCCTTCGCCCATGTTCTCGAACATGTTCTCCAGCTTGGCCGCCTGCTGCCTGGCCAGTTTGACGTCGCGGAATTTACCTTGACGGAACAGACCGATTTCACGCGCCTTGCGCTCGTCAGCCATGACCATGACTTCTTCACCGGCGACAGGTACTTCGGTCAGGCCCTGGATCTCGACCGGAATCGATGGACCAGCTTCGTTGATCGCCTTGCCGTTTTCGTCCAGCATGGCGCGTACACGGCCATACGACGAACCGGCCAGGATCACGTCGCCGCGCTTGAGGGTACCCGACTGCACCAGGATGGTCGCAACAGGACCGCGGCCCTTGTCGAGACGGCCTTCGACCACCAGGCCACGGGCCGGCGCGTCGATCGGTGCGGACAGTTCCAGAATCTCGGCCTGCAGCAGTACCTGCTCGAGCAGCGCATCGATGCCTTCGCCGGTCTTTGCCGACACTGGCACGAACGGCGATTCGCCACCGTATTCTTCAGGCACGACCTGCTCGGCCACCAGTTCCTGCTTGACGCGGTCAAGGTTGGAACCCGGCTTGTCGATCTTGTTGATCGCAACAACCAGTGGCACACCTGCTGCCTTGGCGTGGGCAATCGCTTCCTTCGTCTGCGGCATCACGCCGTCGTCGGCTGCGACCACCAGGATGACGATGTCGGTTGCCTTCGCACCGCGGGCACGCATGGCGGTAAACGCTTCGTGACCTGGCGTATCGAGGAAGGTGATCATGCCGCGTGGCGTATCGACGTGGTACGCGCCGATGTGCTGCGTAATGCCACCAGCTTCGCCCGATGCAACCTTGGCGCGGCGGATGTAATCGAGCAGCGAGGTTTTACCGTGGTCGACGTGACCCATGACGGTAACGACAGGTGCGCGCGGCTTCGATTCGAAGTGAGCGTGCTCACCCTGGTCGGCCAGCAGCGCTTCCGGATCGTCGAGTTCAGCCGCGAATGCCTTGTGGCCCATCTCTTCAACCAGGATCATAGCCGTTTCCTGGTCCAGCACCTGGTTAATGGTGCACATCTGGCCCAGCTTCATCAGCTGCTTGATCACTTCGGATGCCTTGACGGACATCTTGTGCGCCAGTTCGGCGACGGTGATGGTTTCAGGGACGTGGACGTCCTTGATGACCGCTTCCGTCGGCGCCTGGAAATTGGTTTCGCGGTCGTCGCTATGCGAATTGCGGCGGCCACCTTTGGCGCCACCGCGCCATGCGTCACGGCCACCAGCCGAACCGGTGTTCCCGCGTGGCTTGATGCCGCCGCCAGGTGCACCGCGTTTTTTCGCGTCGTCCGACCAGGTCGAGGAAACGTTCGCGGACTTGATCGACTTCTTGTCGGCGGTCAGCGGCTTTTTCTCGTCCTTCTTCTCGCCAGGCTTTTTATCGGCAGGCTTGTGCAGCGTGCCTTCCGGCGACTTGGCCTTGATGGCGGCAACCGGAGCGGCGACAGGCTCGGGAGCCTTGATCGCGCGGCGCGGCGCATTCATCATCGCCTTGATCTGCGCGACTTCGTCGGCCACGGCCTTGCGGGCCTTGTCGTTCGCTTCAACGCGTTCGGCAGCTTCCTTGGCAGCGGCGGCAGCCTTCTTCTTGGCTTCGTCGGCAGCAGCTTTCTTGGTCTCGTCGGAAGCGGCAACACCAGCGCTCGCGGCAGCGCTTGCTGCGCGCTTGGCTTCGGCATCGGCTTCACGCTTGGCGTCGGCATCGGCCTGCTTGGCCTGTGCTTCCTTCTCGGCGTCGAGCTTGGCCAGGCGTTCCTGCTTTTCACGCAGGTCCGCTTCCTGGCGAGCAATCAGCTCTGCCTGGCGGCGTGCGTCGTCTTCGCGGCGCGCTACTTCAGCGGCGTCGATGACAGGTGCTGCCGGCGCGGCAGGCGCCGGAGCCGCAACAGGTTCATCGCGCTGCACGAAGGTGCGCACTTTCTTGACCGCTACCTGGATGGTGCGCGATTTACCGGAGGCGTCAGCCTGCTTGATCTCAGTCGTTTCCTTGCGCGTCAGCGTGATCTTCTTTTTCTCGCCGTCCGTGGTCGACCCGTGGGTCTTGCGCAGGTGGTTCAACAACTTATCCTTATCATCTTTCGACAATGGATCTGACGTCGAACTTTTCTCGACGCCGGCAGAACGCAGCTGCGTCAGCAGCAAATCTGCAGGCATCTTCAGTTCGGTGGCAAATTGGGCTACGTTGTTACTCGCCATTCAGTCCTCTTTTCTTTGTGTCGCGACAGATGATAAAGATACTCAAATTAAGCCTTGGCCACTTCTGCCAGACTCCAGGCTTTCGCCTGCAGCGACTTGGCGCGGTCGTCGTACTTTGAGTCGACCAGCTTCATCTCGTCGTCGGTCACATCATTAAATTCATTTTTGATCAGTTCACGTGCACGGTCCGACGACAAGGCCAGGATGGCGCCAAATTCGTCGTAAGCGAGCGCAGCGAATGCATCGACGTTCTTGATACCGGCCAGGCCCAGCTTGCCCGCAGTGTTGCGGTCCATGCCTTCCAGGTTCACCAGCTGCTCGTCCATGCCTTCCAGGCCTTCTTCCGAAGCGATTGCCTCGGTGACCAGCGCGTCACGGGCACGGGTACGCAGTTCGTTGACGGTATCTTCGTCGAACGATTCGATGTCGAGCATTTCCGAAATCGGCACGTAGGCGATTTCTTCCAGGCTCGCGAATCCTTCTTCCACCAGGATGTCCGCGACTTCCTGGTCGACGTCCAGCTTTTCCATGAACAGGGCACGCACCGCTGCAGTTTCCTGCGCCGATTTGTTTTCCGATTCCTCGGCCGTCATGATGTTGATCTTCCAGCCGGTCAGCTCGGCGGCCAGGCGCACGTTCTGACCGCCGCGACCGATGGCGATGGCGAGATTTTCTTCGTCAACCACGACATCCATCGCATGCTTTTCTTCATCAACCACAATCGAAGAAACATTGGCCGGGGCCAGTGCGCCGATGACGAATTGCGCCGGATCTTCCGACCACAACACGATATCCACACGCTCGCCACCCAACTCACCGGTAACGGCCTGCACGCGCGAACCGCGCATGCCGACACAGGTACCGATAGGATCGATACGCTTGTCGCTGGTGAATACTGCAATCTTGGCGCGTACGCCTGCATCGCGGGCAGCAGATTTAATTTCCAGCAAGCCTTGCTCGATCTCGGGTACTTCGAGTTCAAACAGCTTCATGATGAATTCAGGCGCAGTGCGCGACAGGATCACTTGCGGGCCGCGTGCATTGCGGTCTATGCGCAGGATATAGGCACGGACGCGATCACCGATACGCAGGTTTTCTTTTGGAATTGTCTGGTCGCGTGGCAAACGTGCTTCGATACGGCCGGATTCGACTATCGCATCGCCGCGTTCCATCCGCTTGATGGTGCCGGTAACCAGCGAATCACCGCGCTCCAGGAAGTCAGCCAGGATTTGCTCGCGTTCAGCATCACGTATGCGCTGCAATACAACCTGCTTGGTATCCTGTGCAAAACGACGACCGAATTCCACCGATTCAATCGGCTCTTCAATGTGATCGTCCACTTCGATATCGCCAATTTGTTCCTTGGCTTCAAAGTGCAGAATTTCCTGATCAGGCAATTGCAGGCCCGCATCGTCAGGCACCACGTGCCAGCGACGGAAGGATTCGAATTCGCCGGTTTCGCGATCGATAGATACACGGATGTCGACATCGCCTTCGTAGCGTTTCTTGGTCGCTTGCGCGAGTGCGTGTTCCAACGCTCCAAACACGATGTCCGGATCGACGTTTTTTTCGCGCGCCAGCGCATCTACCAACTGTAAAATTTCGCGACTCATGCTTTGCGACTCCTAAAATCCACTTTCGGCACCAAATGTGCCTTGTCTACATCAGCGAGCGTAAATTCAAGCTTCGCCGGCCCCTCGTTTCCTTCAAATTCCAGCGCCAGAGTCTCGCCCACCGGTTCCAGCAAAATGCCCTGGAACGACTTGCGATTGGCCGCATTCGGCATCGGCAAGCGCAATTTTACCAATGCCTCGGCACCCGTAAAACGCACATAATCCGACAGCTTTTTCAGCGGCCGGTCCAAACCCGGCGACGACACTTCCAGCCGTTCATAATTGGCGTTTTCAACCGTCAATACATGCAGCAACTGGTGTGTGACTTTTTCACAGTCTTCTACCGTGATCGAACCTTTTTCCGCCGCATCTTCCGGCGTAAAGTCTATATATACACGCAGCAAACCACGGGCAGCCTGTTCAAAATTGACCAGTTCATAGCCCATGCCCACCACGGTTGTTTCAATCAGCGCCGACAACTGCAAAGGAATTCTCCGAATAACGTCAATCGCGGCCACATCTGCAGCCGGAATTGAATACAACAACGCAAACTGTTCAACAAAAAAAAAAATGGGCATCCGCCCATCTTTTTTATCATTCCAGCCGCCAAATTCAATGCCAAAAACATAAGTATTTGGCTGGCGACCTTCGTTAACTGCCGAATTATAGTTGATTACCCGTCATACCGCAATGTGGGAATCCCTGCGGCACGGCTATCGGCACTCAACTATTACTCGAAATCCGGCGCACCCATGGCTGCGCCGGACGAACGACAAAAGAATTAAACTTTCGAACGACGACGCGGGCCGCCTTGTCCGCCCTGGCCACCTTGCGGACCATTGCCGCGCGCCGGGCCGTTGCCGCCTGGGCCACGACCGGGACCGCTGCTGCGGCGCGGCTGACCCATGCCGGGAAATCCGAGTGCGGTTTGCAGCGGATCTGGTTGACGGCTGCGCGCCTGACCCTGGCGACCCGCCGGCTTGCCCGGATTCTGTCCTTGTCCTTGCGTGCGTCCCTGGCCGGCGCCAGCGCCCTGCCATAGTCCCGGGCTGCGTGACTGACCCATACCGCTATCTGCGCGTGGCGCACGATTGCCGTTACGATCGCCGTTGCGATCGCCAGAACTGGCACGCCCCTTGGATGGCGCGCCTTCAGTCGATTTTTTCTCCAGACCGCTCAGCGCCATCAAATCGCGCACTGCGTGCTCTTCCATTTCTTCCCAGCGACCGCGCTTGAGATTTTTCGGCAAAGTCAGTGCACCGTAGCGTGTACGAATCAGGCGCGAAACCGTCAAACCGATCGCCTCGAACATGCGGCGCACTTCGCGGTTACGGCCTTCGCCGATGGTGACGCGATACCATTTGTTGACGCCTTCACCGCCGCCGTCGGCGATCCTGGAGAATTGCGCCAGACCGTCTTCGAGCTCTACGCCGGCCAGCAATTTCTGCCGCATGCCTTCTTCGAGCTCACCCAGCGTACGCACTGCATATTCGCGATCGATGCCGTAACGCGGATGCATCAGGCGGTTCGCCAGATCCCCCGAGGTCGTAAACAGCAACAAGCCTTCGGTATTGAAATCGAGACGACCGACAGCCAGCCATTTGGCGGCTTTCATCGTCGGCAGGCGATCGAATACTGACGGACGCCCTTCCGGATCGTTGGTGCTGACAATTTCGCCGGCTGGTTTGTGATACATCAGTACGCGTGGCGGTTTGCTGCTGACCTTGCGCTGGATCAGCTTGCCGTTGATACGCACCTGGTCGGTCGGCAAAATGCGCTGGCCGATATGGGCTGGCTCGCCGTTGACTGATACGCGACCGGCAATAATCAACTCTTCCATGTCGCGGCGCGAACCGAGACCGGCTTCCGCCAATACCTTGTGTAACTTAGGCGCATCATCATCGGCGGTCAAATCGCGGCGCACGGTTTTTTGTTCCTTGCGGCCCTTGCCGCCAGCCTTGTCGTCATCGCTGGCCAGCGCATCAAACGCTTCGGATGTGACAAAGGAAAATACTTCATCTGCATCGCCGGCTTTGGATGGCGGTTTGCCGCCACGATTCGGGCCTGCAGCACCTGCTTTGCCGCGCGCTTTTTGCGGACCTTTTACACCGGGCTGACGATCATCACGGCGCGGCGCGCGTTCGCGACGACCTTCGTCTGAAACAGGTCGCGCATCATGCCCTGCCGCTGGCTGGGCTTCAGCGCCGTCTGCACTGACAGGCTGCGACTCGCCATTCTCATTATTGAGCGAACCAGTGCGCGGCGCATTGCGGGCGCGACGCAAGGTGCGCGGACCGCGCAAGCCGCGCTTGGCCGGCTTGGCTGCATTATTTTCGTTAGTGGATGCAGCGTTTTGTTCGGTCTCGCTTCGATCCGCGCGCTCTACCGGCGACGCGTCATTGATCGGCGTATCAGGCGTGTTAGTTTTTGTTGGGTGATTCATCGTTCGATTCTTGGTTGTGTTGACTTGCGACGTCAACCACCGTCAAGTCGGGTGCCGCGTCAGCGGGAATGGCTTCGGATTGCGAAGCCGGGATTGCACTTGTATTAGTTGTCATATCGTCGACGCTATCTGGAGCGTCAACGGTAATGGAAAGTTCAGCTGATTCGACGGCATGCGCTTCGTCTTCGGCGCTATCGGCATCTGCAAAATCGATCGCCGTCTGATCCAGGTGCGCCTGTATTTCTGCTTCCAGCGTTTGCATTTCCAGCAATACGCTGCCTTGCATATCGCCCTTCTCTACTTGCTGCAGCGGCGGCAATTGATCCAGCGATGTCAAACCAAGGTCATCCAGAAAATGCTTGGTCGTGGCGAACAGCGCCGGCCGGCCAGGGACATCGCGGTGCCCGATGACTTCTATCCAGTCGCGATCTTCCAGCATTTTGATGGTTTGCGAATTGACCGTGACGCCACGGATTTCTTCGATATCGCCGCGCGTAACCGGCTGGCGATAGGTAATGATGGCGAGCGTTTCCAGAGTTGCGCGCGAATATTTCGGCGGCTTTTCCGGGTTCAGTCGCTCCAGATAGATTTTCATCTCCGGGCGGCTTTGAAAACGCCAGCCGGTCGACAAACTCACGACTTCAATTCCCTTGTCGGCCCAGTCGTCGCGCAATTCTGCAAGCATTTGCTTGATTGCATCGGCATCGATCTGACCGTCTGCATCGCCTTCGACATAAAGCTTTTTCATGTCGTTAATGGACAGTGGCTCGTGAGCGCAAAGTAGCGCTGTTTCGAGGACTTTCTTCGCCTCAGCAATATTCATTTACGATTTTTTACGACTGTTTAGTTGTAATGTGCAGATATATATTCAACGACAGTCATCTCAGATGCTGCCCGGTTAGAGAACCAGTTGATATTGCTGTCCGACGCCCGTTTAGAGGAGATGTAACTATGGGCGGGATTATATAAGACTTGTAAGACTTTGGTTGCGGGGGCAGGATTTGAACCTACGACCTTCGGGTTATGAGCCCGACGAGCTGCCAGACTGCTCCACCCCGCGTCTGAAGATATGAAGTCTACATGGTATCCGCATGCAAAGCAAACTTAATCGCATATTCTTTGCACGGTGATACACTGCCTCACTTGCAAACCCAGTCCGCAGCGGCCTCCGCTACGAGACATACTTAAACGATTTCCGATATCAGTTTCCATGAAATTTTGCTCTGACTGCGCGCACCCCGTTTCACTATCGATTCCGCCAGGCGACAACCGTCCACGTTATGTGTGCAGCAATTGCGGCGCGATACATTACCAGAATCCGAAAATGGTACTGGGCTCGATCCCGGTGTGGGAAGAAGATGGCGAGATGCGCATCCTGTTATGCAGGCGCGCGATTGAACCGCGTCACGGCTACTGGACGCTGCCGGCCGGCTTCATGGAAAACAATGAAACCACGGCCGAAGCAGCGATACGCGAGACAGTAGAAGAAGCCGGTGCGAACATACAGTTGCATGAACTGTTTTCATTACTCAATGTGCCGCACGTGCATCAGGTGCACATGTTTTATCGCGCCACCTTGCTGGACCTGAACTATGCAGCCGGCATAGAAAGCCTGGAAGTGAAAATGTTTGCTGCCGATGAAATCCCGTGGGACGAAATCGCATTTCAAACCGTCAGCCATACCTTGAAATTCTTTTTGGCAGACCATCAGGCGCGCATGACCGGTGGCGCTTACCGCTTTCACACGCTAGACATCCTGAAACCCGCCCCCTATCCTGAAGCGCTGAACATAGACTGAACACCAGTATGAAAAATGGCGGCGCAATTGAATGCGCCGCCATTTTTCATGCTAGCTATCGCGGTTACCAGTAAGTTTCCCGTTCCGGCGTCGCGCTGACATGGTGTATCGACAGATCGGCGCCATTGAATTCCTGCTCGGGATCCATCCGTATACCCAGCGTCAGTTTCAACGCGCCATAAATCAGCGTACCGCCTGTCAATGCGATCGTGATCCCCAGCGCCGTGCCGAACAGCTGCGACATGAACGACACGCCGCCCAGGCCGCCGAGCGCCTGCAAGCCAAAAATTCCCGCCGCCAGTCCGCCCCATGCGCCGCACAAGCCGTGCAAAGGCCAGACACCCAGCACGTCATCTATCTTCCATTTGTTTTGCGTCCAGCCAAACATCCAGACAAAGATCAAGCCGCCTATCGTACCGGTGATCAAGGCCCCCATCGGGTGCATGACATTTGAGCCTGCACACACAGCCACCAGTCCTGCGAGCGGCCCGTTATGCACGTAGCCGGGATCGTTCTTGCCCGCCAGGAAGGCAGCCAATGTGCCACCCACCATCGCCATCAACGAGTTGACTGCAACCAGGCCATTCATCTCCCCTATCGTTTGCGCACTCATCACATTGAAGCCGAACCAGCCTACGGTGAGTATCCATGCGCCCAATGCGAGGAAGGGTATGCTGGATGGCGGATGCGCGGCGATCGTTCCTTCCTTGGTATAGCGTCCGCGCCGTGCGCCCAGCAGCAGGACGGCAGGCAAGGCGATCCAGCCGCCAAACGCATGCACGACTACCGAACCGGCAAAGTCATGGAAGTTGGCTCCGAATGTGAGTTTGAGCCAGGCCTGTATGCCGAAATGCTGATTCCATGCGATCCCTTCAAACAGCGGATAAACCAGCCCGACGATCAAGGCCGTCGCCAGCAGTTGCGGATTGAAGCGGGCGCGCTCGGCAATGCCGCCGGAAACAATCGCCGGTATCGCTGCTGCAAACGTCAGCAAAAAGAAGAATTTGACCAGCTCGAAGCCATTGCGCTGCGTCAGCACTTCAGCGCTGCTGAAAAAGCTGACGCCATAGGCAACGCTGTAACCGACGAAAAAATAGGCAATCGTCGATACGGCAAAATCGACTAATATTTTAACCAGTGCATTGACCTGGTTTTTCTTGCGCACCGTTCCCAGTTCAAGAAAAGCAAAGCCTGCGTGCATGGCTAAAACCATAATGGCACCGAGCATGATGAATAATGCGTCTGTGCCGCTTTTAAGTGCATCCATGCAAAAATCTCCCGATTAACGTGCAGAATAATAAATTGACGCACCACAAAAGCAAAAATCGTTCCATTTTGGTGATATTTACAAGCCCATGATTTTAAAAGCTAATTTTTTTCGATCTGGAAAAATCGGATATCACGCACCAAGGATGAGCAAGATAAAGAGCCAAAATGGGGAGGCCAGATGATTCCATGGCTGGAGGCAGACGACCCGTTTCCCAACGTGTCCAGCGCGCTGACCGAGGCTGATGGCGCTGCCGGCTTGCTGGCTGCGGGCGCAGATCTTTCGGCCGAACGCTTGCTGCTGGCTTATCGGCATGGCATTTTCCCCTGGTTTTCCGAAGGCCAGCCCATCCTGTGGTGGAGTACCGACCCGCGCATGGTGCTGTTTGTCGAAGATTTCAAAATCTCCGCTAGCCTGAAAAAAACCTTGAAGAAGATCCATCACAGCACTGTTTCCTATGGGCGCTGGCAAGTCCGCTTCGATCATGCGTTTGAAGATGTAATGCGTGCATGCGCAGCCCCGCGCAATGGCGAACCCGGCACCTGGATCTCCGACGAGATCATCGCCGGCTATGCCAGCTTGCACCGCCTCGGTTATGCGCACTCATCCGAACTGTGGCTCGATGGCGAACTGGTTGGCGGCGCATATGGTGTCAGCATAGGGAAGATGTTTTATGGCGAATCGATGTTTGCACGCGTCACCGATGCCTCAAAAATTGCGCTGGCCTACCTCGTCCACTTCCTGAAAAGCCGTGGAGTTTCGATGATAGACTGCCAGCAACAGACAGCGCATCTGGCATCGCTGGGCGCCGCGCCGATTTCGCGTTCTGAATTCGTTTCCCGCTTGCGACAGGCTGTCGATGCGCCGCAAATCAGTGACTGGAAACCAGGCGCCATGTTCGCAGTTGATTGAAAATGCACTTACATTGCAAGTCTGTCTGATATAAATTTAGCCGTCGAACCCGTACACGCAAGCCATCATGACGCACCCTAAAGAGCTTCCATTTTCCACACTGCAGTTCTATGCTACAGCGCCTTACCCATGCAGCTATCTGGATGGCCGGCAGGCGCGCTCGCAAGTTGCCACGCCTGCGCATTTGATCAATGCCGACGCCTACAGCGAGCTGGTCAAAAACGGCTTTCGCCGCAGCGGAGTATTTACCTATCGGCCCTACTGCGATGGCTGCCAGGCCTGCAAGCCGGTACGCATCAGGGTAGATGAATTTGTACCCAGTCGCAGTCAACGCCGCGCGCAGGCCAGACACGACAAGCTGCACACCTCGGTCACCAAGCTCGCCTACCTGCCCGAACATTATGAGCTCTACCTGCGCTATCAGACCGCAAGACACGCCGGCGGCGGCATGGACCAGGATAGCCGCGACCAGTACGCGCAATTTCTCTTGCAGAGCAAGGTGAATACCCGCCTGGTGGAGTTTCGCGAAGACGACGGAACCCTGCGCATGATCAGCATCATAGACGTGCTCGATGACGGCCTGTCTTCTGTCTATACCTTTTACGATCCTGACGTGGCGCATGCTTCCTACGGTACCTACAATGTACTGTGGCAAATCGAGCAAGCCAGGTTGCTGCAGATGCCATACATCTATCTCGGCTACTGGATCAAGCAAAGTCCGAAGATGTCATACAAGACGAACTTCCAGCCACTGGAAGCACTGCAACAAGGCGAATGGCGCTTGCTTGCAGGCGACTAAGCTGCAGACTCACGTTAAAATGCGGGCACATGAAAACCGACTGTCCCTACGATGGTCGGCATAACAGCCCTTGATTCACCAACCTGACTCTCACCGTGTCCGAAAAATTCCTCTACGCACTTGCACGCCCCTTCCTGTTTGCCCTCGATGCGGAGGCAGCACATAACCTGACGCTCCCGGCCCTGCGTCGCGCAGCGGCATGCGGATTGACATCATCCATAGCCAAGCCAGCCAGCGATCCACGCACGGTGATGGGCATCAGTTTTCCCAATCCGGTCGGCCTCGCCGCCGGACTGGACAAGGATGGCGCCTATATAGATGGCCTGGCGACGCTGGGCTTTGGCTACATCGAAGTCGGCACGGTGACCCCGCGTGCGCAGCCGGGTAATCCGATGCCGCGCATGTTTCGCCTGCCCAAGGCAAACGCGATCATCAACCGCATGGGATTCAACAACGGTGGCGTCGATGCCTTCGTCTCCAACGTGCAGGCATCGCGTTTCTATCAAAACAAGGAAGGCGTGCTTGGCTTGAATATCGGCAAGAATGCCGACACACCGATAGAGCGCGCAGTAGACGACTATCTGATTTGCCTGGAAAAAGTGTACCCGTACGCCAGCTATGTCACGGTCAATATTTCATCGCCCAATACGAAGAACCTGCGGCAATTGCAGGGTGCGTCCGAACTCGACGCGCTGCTGGCCAGGCTGAAGGAAGCACAACAGCGGCTCGCAGATCAACACCAGCGCTACGTCCCGATTGCGTTGAAGATTGCGCCGGACATAGACCAGGAACAAATCCAGACCATCGCGCAAGCGCTGCTGCGTCACAGGATGGATGGCGTGATCGCCACCAACACCACGATCAGCCGTGATGCCGTCAAGGATATGAAATATGGAGAAGAAACCGGCGGCTTGTCAGGCGCGCCGGTCTTCGAATTGTCCAACACCGTGATCCGGGCGCTGAAAAAAGAGTTGGGCGATGCCATCCCCATCATAGGCGTAGGCGGAATACTGTCTGGCGCAGATGCGAAAACGAAAGTCGATGCAGGCGCATCCCTGGTGCAGCTCTATACAGGCTTGATCTATCGTGGCCCGGGCTTGATACGGGAATGCGCTGCCGCCTTGCGTGCAGCGCCAGCAGCCTAGCCACGCATTCGATATGCGTATTTAATCTGCATGTTTATATGTCCTGCACTGCATGGACTTCAACCGGCAGTTGAAAAGCCGCTTGTATTTTCCCAATGAAAAAGCCCGGACCACATCATGGTCCGGGCTTTTTTGAGTGTGCGATCAAAGCTGCTTACTCGACTTCTATCGTTTCCTGGGCTGCCGCAGGTGGAGTGGCATCACCTACACCAAAGTCTAGTTTGACCTGATCTTTTTCATCCAGATCAACCGTTACCTTGCCGCCGGCAACCAGGCGACCGAACAGCAATTCATCTGCCAGCGCCTTGCGTATCATGTCCTGGATCAGACGTGACATAGGGCGTGCGCCCATCAACGGATCAAAGCCTTTCTTGGCGAGGAAGATGCGGAGCTTGTCGGTAAAGATCGCTTCCACTTTTTTCTCGTGCAATTGCTCTTCCAGCTGCATCAGGAACTTGTCGACCACGCGCAGGATGATTTCTTCATCCAGCGCGCGGAAGCTGATGATCGCATCCAGACGATTGCGGAACTCAGGCGTAAACATGCGCTTGATATCGGCCATCTCGTCGCCGGCTTCCTTCTTGTCGGTGAAGCCGATCGAACGCTTCTGCAAGCTCTCTGCACCGGCATTCGTCGTCATGATGATGATCACATTGCGGAAATCTGCCGTGCGGCCATTGTTATCCGTCAGCGTGCCATGATCCATCACCTGCAACAGGATATTGAAAATATCCGGATGCGCTTTTTCGATTTCATCCAGCAGCAGCACTGCATGCGGTTTCTTCGTGATCGCTTCAGTCAGCAAACCACCCTGGTCGAAACCGACATAACCCGGAGGTGCGCCGATCAAACGGCTCACCGCATGACGCTCCATGTATTCGGACATGTCGAAGCGGATCAGGTCTATGCCCAGGATGAACGCGAGTTGCTTGGCTGCCTCGGTTTTGCCGACGCCAGTCGGGCCGGAAAACAGGAAGGAACCTATCGGTTTGTCAGTTTTACCCAAACCGGCACGCGCCACCTTGATTGCCGATCCCAGCGCTTCAAGCGCAGGATCCTGACCAAACACGACATTCTTCAAATCGCGATCGATGGTCTGCAATTTGGAACGGTCGTCCTGATTGACGGTTTGTGCAGGGATGCGCGCGATCTTCGAAATGATGTCTTCGATTTCAGCCTTGCCTATGGTTTTCTTTTGCTTCGATTTCGGCAGGATGCGTTGCGCGGCACCCGCCTCATCGATCACGTCGATCGCCTTGTCGGGCAAATGGCGATCGTTGATGAAGCGCGCTGCCAGTTCAGCCGCTGACGTCAATGCCGAAGCTGAATATTTGACGCCATGATGTTCTTCAAACCGCGATTTCAAGCCACGCAGAATTTGTATGGTTTGCTCAACGGTAGGCTCATTGACATCTATCTTCTGGAAGCGACGCGACAGGGCATGGTCTTTTTCAAAGACACCGCGGAATTCGGTAAAGGTGGTCGCGCCTATGCACTTCAGCTGGCCATTCGACAATGCCGGCTTGAGCAGGTTGGATGCATCCAGCGTGCCACCGGACGCCGAACCGGCACCGATGATCGTATGGATTTCATCAATGAACAGAATACCGTCAGGGTTATCCTTCAACTGTTTCAGCACCGCTTTCAAACGCTGCTCGAAGTCGCCACGATATTTGGTCCCTGCCAGCAAAGCGCCCATGTCGAGTGAATACACTACGGCATTTTGCAATACTTCCGGCACATCGCCTTGCGTGACGCGCCATGCCAAGCCTTCGGCGATGGCAGTTTTTCCCACGCCGGCTTCGCCGACCAGCAGCGGATTGTTCTTGCGGCGACGGCACAAGGTCTGGATCACGCGTTCGACTTCCGCTTCACGCCCGATCAGGGGATCTATCTTGCCTTCGATGGCGAGTTTGTTCAGATTCTGCGTGAATTGATCCAGCGCGCTTTCTTTTTGCTGGCCCTCTGCCACAGGCACATCTTCCGCACCTTCAGAGCTTTTCTGTGCATCGATTTGCTGATCCTTGCGCACGCCGTGTGAAATGAAATTCACGACATCCAGGCGAGTCACGCCCTGCTGATGCAGGTAATAAACCGCGTGCGAATCCTTTTCACCAAAGATCGCGACCAGCACATTGGCGCCAGTCACTTCCTTCTTGCCATTCGATGCAGATTGAACATGCATGATGGCGCGCTGTATCACGCGCTGGAAACCAAGTGTGGGCTGGGTATCGACTTCTGCGGCACCCGGTACGGTCGGGGTATTGTCGCCGATGAAATTCGTCAGCGTTTTACGCAGATCCTCGATATTCACCGCGCAGGCACGCAAGACCTCAGCCGCCGAAGGATTATCCAGCAAGGCCAGGAGCAGGTGCTCAACGGTAATGAATTCATGACGCGCCTGTCTCGCTTCGACAAACGCCATGTGCAAACTAACTTCCAATTCCTGCGCAATCATACTTCCTCCATCACGCACTGCAGGGGGTGTCCTGCTTTTCGGGCGTGGCTCAAAACCAGCTCAACTTTCGTAGACGCAATATCCTTTGGATACACGCCACACATACCTTTTCCGTCGCGGTGAACCATGAGCATGATTTGCGTTGCTGCCTCACGATCTTTACTAAAGTACTCCTGAAGTATCATGACGACGAATTCCATCGGCGTGTAATCATCATTCAGCAATAACACCTTATACATTGAGGGCGGCTTGAGTTTTTGCTCTTGC
Source organism: Herminiimonas sp. (assembly GCF_030645555.1). Lineage (GTDB taxonomy): Bacteria > Pseudomonadota > Gammaproteobacteria > Burkholderiales > Burkholderiaceae_D > Oxalicibacterium. The sequence continues at coordinate 12,433 of NZ_JAUSME010000197.1, read as the reverse complement.
CGCACAAGGACCGTACCATCATCGTGCTTAGTCGCCATGGATCTATTCTAATACGTTCGACCGTGTGCACAATGCCCGGAAGAACAGGGATACAAATTAAATTAATCTTACGCGTTTTCTGATGAAGATGCAGATGACGATCATCTGCAGAAATTCAAGGGCCGGCGATTTAAGCCGGAAAAATAAACTTGTAATTTCGCCACCAAACACCTTGACTTTTATATTTTTTGCGTAAAGAATGAATTCATTGACATGCTTGACAACAATGGCTTGTCAATATGAAGTGAGCAGGTTTTAGGAGGGGCAACGTTAAGCGAGGCTTCTTTCTTTTGCGGCTCGTGTGATTAAGTCTATATTAGAAAGACGCTTTTATGGCAACAGGTACAGTCAAGTGGTTCAACGATTCTAAAGGCTTCGGCTTTATCACTCCGGATGACGGCGGTGAAGATTTGTTCGCGCACTTTTCCGCAATCCAGATGAACGGCTTCAAGACGCTCAAAGAAGGTCAAAAAGTCCAGTTCGAAGTCACGCAAGGCCCTAAAGGCAAGCAAGCTTCCAACATTCAAGCTCCTTAATAAAGAGCTTTGTGAAAAACCCCGCTCCGGCGGGGTTTTTTTATGGGCGGGAACAAATGCGCCGGCCCATAAAAAAGCCGGACCCAGTCCGGCTTGCAAGAGGCGAGTCTCGCCTCTTGCCTAAAACAGCAGACAAGGATTACAGGTTGGCGATCATCTCCTGGCCAAAGCCGGAAGCCGAGACTTGTGTCGAGCCTTCCATCAGGCGGGCGAAATCGTAAGTCACTTTTTTGCCCGTGATCGATTTTTCCATCGCACTGATGATCAAGTCGGCCGCCTCTACCCATCCCATATGACGCAGCATCATCTCTGCCGAGAGTATCAGTGAACCAGGATTGACATAATCCTTGCCGGCATATTTTGGTGCAGTACCGTGCGTGGCTTCGAACATGGCCACTGAATCGGACATGTTGGCGCCTGGTGCAATGCCGATACCGCCCACCTGGGCCGCCAGCGCATCGGAAATGTAATCGCCATTCAGATTCAGGGTGGCAATCACGCTGTATTCATTCGGACGCAGCAAGATCTGCTGCAGGAAGGCGTCAGCGATCGAATCCTTGACGATGATTTCCTTGCCGGTTTTCGGATTCTTGAATGTGCACCATGGGCCGCCATTGATCAGCTCGGCACCGAATTCCTTTTGCGCCAGTGCATAAGCCCAGTCGCGAAAACCGCCTTCGGTGAATTTCATGATATTGCCCTTGTGGACAATGGTGACTGAAGGCTTGTCGTTATCGATTGCATACTGCAACGCCTTGCGCACCAGGCGCTCGGTGCCTTCGCGCGATACCGGCTTGATGCCGATGCCGGAGGTTTCAGGGAAACGAATGTTCTTGACGCCCATTTCCTTGATCAGGAAATTGATCAGTTTCTTTGCGCCTTCCGAGCCCTCTTCCCATTCGATGCCGGCATAGATATCTTCGGAATTTTCGCGGAATATCACCATGTCGGTTTTTTCCGGCTCACGTACCGGCGATGGCACGCCCTTGAAGTAACGCACCGGGCGCAGGCAAACATACAAATCCAGTTGCTGGCGCAATGCCACGTTCAGCGAACGTATGCCGCCACCGACCGGCGTGGTCAACGGCCCCTTGATCGACACGACGTAATCGCGGATCACGTCAAAGGTTTCTGCCGGCAGCCAGACGTCCGGACCGTACACCATAGTCGATTTTTCACCGGCGAAAATTTCCATCCAGCTGATCTTGCGTTTGCCGCCATATGCCTTGGCCACTGCAGCATCGACCACCTTGAGCATGACCGGGGTGACATCGACACCGGTGCCATCGCCCTCGATAAATGGAATGATAGGGTTGTCCGGCACATTCAGCGAAAAATCTGGATTGACTGTAATTTTTTTGCCGTCGGCAGGTACTTTAATGTGTTGGTACATCGTGGACTCCAGAATGTGCAGGAAAAGGCAAATACACGCGGGCAATTTGCCTGGAAAAGAATACCCAAGTCTTATATAAGACATAAGACTAACCCGCTTATTATGCCTTAGTATTTTGCTCAATGCCATGTTTTTGGCATCGCTGCACCTGACGCGCGGAACGCACAAAATCATTTATCCTCGCCTGCAGCCGCTTGCATGCCGGTTTTGATATCGCATCCGGCAAAATCTCTTTACCATCTGGGCTGCACACCCGCATTTGAAAAACTACACGCCTCAAACATGCCCCTGATACTGTTCAACAAACCCTTCCAGGTCATGTGCCAGTTTTCGCCACACCCTACGCGCGCGTCCCTTGCCAATTATCTGGACCTGCCCGATATTTATCCGGCCGGGCGGCTGGATGCAGATAGCGAAGGCTTGCTGCTGCTGACCGACGATGGCAGGTTGCAACATGCAATCAGCCACCCCGATCACAAGCAGACGAAAACCTATCTGGTGCAAGTCGAAGGCATACCTGAAGCCGACACGCTGGCGCGCTTGCGTGCGCCGCTGGATCTCGGCGATTTTGTCACGCAAGGCGGTACAGTCAAGCGGGTGCAGGAACCCGACTGGCTGTGGCCGCGCAATCCGCCGATACGCGAACGGGCCAACGCACCGACCAGCTGGCTGACGATCACGCTGGCAGAAGGCAAGAACCGGCAGGTAAGGCGCATGACCGGCGCCGTCGGCCACCCCACATTGCGCCTGGTCCGCATTGCGATAGGACCGATTTCGCTGCAGACGCATCCATTATTGCCGGGCGAATGGCGCGAAATTTCTCCCGCAGAATTGGGGCTTTAAAACCATCGCTGCATGCATCGACAACCCATTTTTTCAATTACACTCGTGCTGTTGCAACTCCACCCACACACTTGTCCAGACTTGGCCTCATGAATAAATTCCTTAGCACTTGCGCCGCGACGCTGGTTTTCGCCACTACATTTACTGCAAGCGCAGCGTTGGCGCAGCAAACCCAGAAATTTCAGGTCATTCCACTGACTGCGGGCATGCATGTGATCAAGGCCGAAGTGGTCGCCACTGAAGCCGAGCGCCAGCAAGGCTTGATGTTCCGTGAAAGCATGGCGCACAACGAAGGCATGGTGTTCCTCTTTGGCGCACCGGCAGGCGTTTGCATGTGGATGAAAAACACCTTGATTCCACTCTCGGTCGCCTTTATAGATGGCGATGGCAAGATCGTGAATATCGAAAACATGAAGCCGCAAAGCCTGGAATCGCATTGCTCGAAGCGGCCGGTACTTTATGCGCTGGAAATGAATGAAGGCTGGTTCAAGCAAAAAAACATCAAGCCAGGCAGCGTGATTGGCGGTTTGCCCAAGGACAGATAAGCAGTAATGCCAGCTTCATGAAAGCCGGGCGCAAATACAAAAACCCCGCATGATGAAAATCATGCGGGGTTTTTGCTTGCTTTGATGCTGCAGTAACGCAGCATCAAGAATTTATTAAGCCAGCGCTTTCAAAGCAGCTGCAAGGCGGCTTTTATGACGTGCTGCCTTGTTTTTGTGGATGATCTTTTTGTCAGCAATACGATCGATCGTCGACACGGAAGCCAGGAAGACTTGCGCTGCAGCTGTCTTGTCGCCAGCTTCAATCGCTTTGCGAACAGCTTTGACTGCTGTACGCAAGGTGGAACGCTGGCTGGAGTTGTGAGCGTTTTGCTTGACTGCTTGACGAGCGCGCTTGCGTGCTTGTGCGGTATTTGCCATGAATATTATTTCCTAAAACAGGGTCGACGCGCATTCGCAAACACGCATTAGTGAGACAGAATTCTGTGAAGCTTCGGATTATAGCGGCATTTTGCAAATCAGGCAAATGGATGCTGCAATGCCTGCGGGATTGGTGCAACTGACGCTGCCTGACACCCAAATTTGTATCCTAAAGACAACGATTTTACTGTCTAAACCGTCGCCATTCTAGCAAACAAGATGCACAGCAGCAGGCTCAGCGCTGGAATCCTTATCCCATAGCATAGAGGCAACAGCTATAATTCCGCTCCATGAACTTGCACAAAACGCTAGCAGCAGTCTCCGGCATGACGATGGTTTCCCGTGTAACGGGGTTGATCCGCGAAATCCTGTTTGCACGTGCATTTGGCGCCTCCGCCTATACCGATGCATTCAATATCGCATTCCGCATCCCCAATCTGCTGCGTCGCCTGTTTGCCGAAGGTGCTTTTGCGCAGGCATTCGTACCTATACTGGCCGAATACAAGAGCCAGAAAGGCGAGGAGGCGACCAAAAGCCTGGTCGACCATGTCGCCACAGTCCTGATGTGGACGATGCTGCTTACTTGCGTGATCGGCATCATCGCCGCCCCGTTTGTCGTTTACCTGATCGCAACCGGCCTCAAATCCAATCCAGCCGTGTTTGATGCATCGGTCTGGATGACGCGCATCATGTTTCCGTATATCGCCTTCATGTCCTTCGTGGCGCTCAGCGGCGGCATATTGAATACCTGGCGGGAATTCAAGATACCCGCCTTCACGCCGGTCTTGCTGAACCTCGCCTTCATCGCCGCCACGCTGTTCCTCGCGCCCTACCTCGACACCCCGATATATGCGATGGCGATTGCGGTGGTGGTCGGCGGCATTTTGCAAATGTCTATCCAGATCCCTGCCCTTTTGAAGATCGGCATGCTGCCCAGGCTGTCACGCAATCCCTTCGCCTGCCTGGGTGATGCCGGCGTGCGCAAGATATTGCGCAAAATGGGACCAGCGGTGTTTGCGGTTTCCGCTGCGCAAATCAGCCTGATGATCAACACCAATATCGCTTCCCGCCTGGAAAGCGGCAGCGTGTCGTGGCTGTCGTATGCCGATCGCCTGATGGAATTCCCGACCGCCTTGCTCGGTGTCGCGCTGGGGACCATTCTGCTGCCCAGTTTGTCGAAAGCGAATTTCGAGGGCAACAAGGAGGAATACTCATCCTTGCTGGACTGGGGCTTGCGCCTTACCTTCCTGCTCGCGCTGCCTTGTGCCGTCGGCCTGGCAACCATATCGGAACCGCTGACGGCGACACTGTTCCATTACGGTAAATTCGATGCAGTATCGGTCGCGATGACATCGAAAGCCTTGATCGCCTACGGCGTCGGCTTGATAGGCTTGATACTGGTGAAGATACTGGCGCCCGGATTCTATGCGCAACAAAACATCAAAACCCCGGTCAAAATCGCCATCGGCGTACTGATCGCAACGCAATTGATGAACCTGCTCTTCGTACCATGGATAGCGCACGCCGGCCTGGCACTATCGATAGGACTGGGCGCATGCCTGAATGCAGGCTTTTTGTACCGCGGCCTGAAGCGGCGCGGCATCTATACCGCATTGCCGGGCTGGCGCATGTTCCTCATCCGTCTGGCCGGTGCGCTGTTCCTGATGGCTGGCGTGGCCTTGTGGGTAGCCGGACATTTCGACTGGGTCGAATTGCGCGCCTTCCCGTTCCGCCGCATAGGCGCATTGCTACTCGTGATGACGGCATGCGGGGTAAGCTATTTTGGTGCCTTGCTGGCAATGGGATTCCGCTTCCGGGATTTCAAGCGGATCAGCAACTGAACACAGCAACTTGAACGTGCATCTGTACATTCGCAGCATCCTCGCTATGATGGAGGCATATGACGATCAAAACTCTAGAATACTTTTCCACGCTGGTGCAGCAGGACGACAGCATTCCATTGTTTGAAGCTGCGCTGGCGATTGCGCAGGATGCCGAACCTGACCTTGACCTGGCCGCACTGGAAGAGGAAGTCGACACCCTGGCAGCCAAACTCAGGCAGCGCCTGCCTGAAGACGCCTCGCACCTGCAAAAATTGCGGATGCTGAATCATTATTTTTACAATGAGCTAGGCTTCAGCGGCAACGTCAACGATTACTACAATCCCGACAACAGTTATCTGCATCGCGTGCTCAGCACCCGGCGCGGGATACCGATCTCGCTCGCGATCCTGTATATGGAACTGGCGCAACAGATCGATCTGGAGGTACAGGGCATTTCATTTCCCGGACACTTCCTGATGAAGCTTTCGGTGCAATCGGGCCAGGTCGTGCTGGACCCGTTCAACGGCTCCAGCCTGTCGCGCGAAGAACTGGAAGACCGGGTTGAGCCTTACATACAGCAACAGGATTTCCCGGATGATTTTCAGTTCAACGCCTACCTCGACGCAGCCAGCCCACGCGACATCCTGGTACGCATGCTGCGCAACCTGAAGATACTGTTCATGCAGCAGGAACAATGGCAACGCCTGCTGGAAGTGCAGCAAAGACTGATGATTTTATTGCCGCGTGAAATTACCGAACAGCGCGATCGCGGCCTGGCCTATGCCAACCTCGAATGCCCGCAAGCCGCCTTGCAGGATCTGGAAGCCTACATAGAACAGCGTCCGTATGCGATGGATAATGCAGAATTGCGCGCCAGACTGCCCGAACTGCGGGAAGCGATAGGCCGCTTGAACTAGACAGTCATTCCCGTTTGCACGGGAATGACAACTTGGCGAGACGTACGGCTTAGCCCTGCCCGCGCGCCTCGATGACTTCCCATTTTTCCAGCGCTTCCAGCAACAGGCCATCGATTTCGGCAAAGCGCTGGTTCAGGCGTTTGGCTTCATCCGGCTGCTTGGTATAAATGCCGGCATCAGCCAGTTTTTCGGTGATCGCTTTCTGTTCTTCTTCCAGCTGCGCAATCAGGACGGGCAGCGCATCCATCTCGCGCTGCTCCTTGTAACTGAGCTTTTTCTGCTTGACCGCAGGTGCGGCTTGCGTTGATACCGCTTCCGTTTTGGCATCCGGTTTTGCTGCGCCTTTCGGTGCACCGGCTGGCGTGGTTGCAGGACGCACACGTTCCCAATCGCTGTAACCGCCGATATATTCGCGCCACATGCCATTGCCTTCAGCCACGATCACTTGCGTGACGACGTTATCGAGGAAGGTACGGTCATGGCTGACCAGGAACACGGTGCCCTTGTACTCTTCCAGCAATTCTTCCAGCAATTCCAGCGTATCGATATCCAGATCGTTGGTCGGTTCATCCAGCACCAGCACATTGGCCGGCTTGGCAAACAGACGCGCCAGCAGCAGACGGTTGCGCTCGCCGCCTGACAGCGACTTGACCGGTGAACGCGCGCGTTCCGGTGCAAACAGGAAATCATTCAGGTAGGTCATCACGTGCTTGCGCTGACCGTTGATCTCGACCCAGTCGCTGCCCGGTGCAATCGTGTCTGCCAGGCTGGCATTTTCATCGAGTTGCGCGCGCATCTGGTCGAAATACGCGATCTGCAATTTGGTGCCCTGCTTGACGGTGCCTGAATCCGGTTCCTCTTCGCCCAGTATCATTTTCAGCAGCGTGGTCTTGCCCGCGCCGTTCAAGCCGATCAAGCCTATCTTGTCGCCGCGCAGCAATGTTGCGCTGAAATCCTTGACGATCACTTTATCGCCATACGATTTATTGATGTGTTCGAGTTCCGCCACGATCTTGCCGGAGCGCTCGCCCGCAGAAACATCGAGCTTGACCTGGCCTTGCTGGTCACGACGCGCGCTGCGCGACAGACGCAAGGCTTCCAGGCGGCGTACACGGCCTTCGTCACGGGTACGGCGGGCCTGCACTCCCTTGCGTATCCAGACTTCTTCCTGCGCGAGGAATTTGTCGAACTTGGCATTTTCGACTTCTTCGATTTCGAGTTGCTCGGCCTTGCGCACCTGATACGCGCTGAAGTTGCCCGGGAACGACAGCAAGCGGCCGCGATCGAGTTCTATGATGCGTGTGGCGACGTTATCGAGGAAGCTGCGATCATGGGTAATGAACAAGACGCTGCCCTTGTAGTCGCGCAGCAAACCTTCCAGCCAAAGAATAGATGTGAAATCCAGATGGTTGGTCGGCTCATCGAGCAGCAGCACATCCGGCGCACTGACCAGTGCACAGGCCAGCGCCACGCGTTTTTGCATGCCGCCCGACAGCGTGCCCATCAATGCATCCTTGACCAGATTGAGCCGGTCCAGCGTGGCTTCGACCTTGTTGTTCAAATTCCATGCATCGGCCGCATCCAGCTTGACCTGTATTTCATGCATGCGCTCCATCAGCGCATCATCATTGTCGCCGCCGAACTGGCCGGTCAGCGCATCGTATTCCGTCAGCAGCGCCTGCATTTCACCCATGCCGGAAGCCACCGCATCGAACACCGACATCTCCGGTGAAAAGTGCGGCTCCTGCTCGACGTAGGCGATCTTGATCCCTTGTTGCATGACCAACAAGCCATCATCGAGCCTGGATTGTCCGGAAATCACCTTCAGCAAAGAAGACTTGCCGGTGCCGTTGCGCCCGATCAAACCCACGCGCTCCGTGGTTTCCAGGGAAAACTCCGCATGATCGAGCAACGGGACGTGACCGAACGCGAGCTGCGCGTTCGAGAGGGAAATGACTGCCATAAATACCTGAAGGTGTGAGGCCGGCGTGCGAATGCAGGCGACCAATTAAAAGAATGAAGTCAGCATTGTACCGATAGCGGCGACTATCTCGCCATTCTTTGCCATATCGTCAGCTATAATCCCGGTCGGAAGCGAACTAACCTTGTTTGCTTTCGCGCGTCTCGCCGTAGTTCAATGGATAGAACGAGTGCCTCCTAAGCGCTAGATATGGGTCCGATTCCCGTCGGCGGGACCACCCCTCAGATGCATACACTCCAGCAATAGATACGGATAAACAAGCGCATCGGATGTGATGCAAAGTGTTACGCGCAGAGCAATCCATGCCCACATGATGCAGCCACTAAAAATCGAGAGTAATCCATGAGCTATGCCCACATCGCCATTTTGATCGTGCTACTGGGTGTTTTCTTTTTTTACAAAAAAGCCAGGCACAGGCAAGCTGCCATCCGCGCCGAAGCAGTAAAGAATTACCAGGCCCTGAAACACACAGTGTTGCTGTGGCACAGTGACCGGACAAACGACTCTCTTGCCGAGCAGGCAAAGCAGGCTGCCGCCATCCACCGCGAGCGGGCAAGAAACTGTACATTGCTGGGACAAGTGAAATTCAGCCCTGACCATCACGAATATTTGACTACATACAAAAAGCTGATAGCTGCAGATCAATTGGCAACTGTCGCGGGATCAGGCACGGGTAGTGATGCAAGCGAGCTGGCCACATTCGATGCGGCACTGGCCGAGCTGGATGCCTTGAGCCAGTGATGAACAGCTGATCAGTCCGCACTGATACCCAAGTTCAATAACATATCCGATAACTGCTGCAATTAGCTGCGGCAGAAAGCCCCATTTCTCCCCCATCAGTGCACCAGGCTGCGACCAAGGATCATGGCTGCTCTTGCGCCACGCGCCTGCGCTGTCCCGCCAGCCAAGCGACTGGCCGCAAGCCACCGGCATCCCCTGTTACCAGCCACACATCTTTTTACATTCTTTCCTGGCACTGAGCGCTCGCTCGTATGGTCTGTACTGCAGCTTTCTGAAAATATCAGTGTCCGATGGTGCGCTAGCGCACTGAGCGACCGTCCAGCCCCGGCTAGTCTTGTACGGTTGAAACTACAATTACCCAATGGAGTCATCATGAAAAAAAATCAAACGCTCGCTATCGTCGCCATCCTTTCTGCAACCGTACTTGCTGGTTGCGCCACGCCTAATTTTTCTGACCCGGGCGCCAATCAGTATCCGCAGTCGCAGACCCAGACCCAGTATCCTCAACAGCAGCAATCGAATGCACCTGCCTACAACTCGGCGTATGGCGTGGTGGACTCGATCCAGCTTGCCCAGCAAACTACCGGCACTAGCGGCATAGGTGCCGGAGCAGTCGTGGGCGGCGTGGTCGGTGGCGTACTGGGTAACCAGGTCGGCAAGGGTACAGGACGCGATGTGGCAACTGTCGCCGGTGTCGTCGGCGGCGCGCTGGTCGGCAACCAGATCCAGAAAAGCAATCAGCAGACGCGCGACGTCTATCAGGTAGGCATACGCCTCGATAACGGCGCTTATCAAACGATGACGCTCGACAGCGTAGGTGATCTGCGCGTGGGCAATCGCGTACGCATCGAAAACGGCCGCGTCTACCGTTATTGATTTCAGCCATGCTGACTGGATGACTCCAGACACCTGAGCGCCAGGTCGCAAAAAAGCCCGCTTCATTCAAATGAAGCGGGCTTTTTACATATGTGGACAGGGAGCCGGCTTACACGATACGGAGGCGCAATTTTCCCAGGCCTTCGATCTCACCCTCCATCAGATCGCCCTTGCTTAATGCCGCCACGCCAGCCGGCGTCCCCGTCATGATCAGGTCGCCCGGCTGCAGCAGGAAATATTGCGACAGGAAGAGGATCATTTCTTCTATGCTCCAGATCAGCTTGTCGACCGTACTTTTTTGCCGGGTATGGCCATTCACGCGCAACTCGATGGCGCGACTACCCACCGTACCTATATCCGTGGCCGGATGTATCGGACCTATAGGCGCCGACTGCTCAAAGGCCTTGCCGGTATCCCACGGGCGGCGCAGGCTTTTTGCTTCTGCCTGCAGATCGCGGCGCGTCATGTCGAGCCCGATCGCGTAGCCCCACACGTGCTGCATCGCATCCGCTGCAGCTATATCCTTGCCCGCCTTGCCGATTGCGACCACCAGTTCCAGTTCGTATTGATAATCTGCTGTCATCACCGGATAAGGCAACTCGGCGACCGTGTCATAAGCGACCGGGAAAACCGCATCGGCCGGTTTCATGAAAAAGAAGGGCGGCTCCCTGCCCGTTCCACCCATTTCTATCGCATGCTCGACATAGTTACGTCCGACGCAATAAATGCGATGCACCGGAAACAGTGCATCGGTACCAAGCACGGGAAGCACGGCGGGCGGCAAGACAGGTACGACAAATTGCATGACTGCTCCTCATGAAAAAATGACAGCGGCGCACAGAAAGTAAAAAATATTGCGATTACCCAGCGCCAATAAACAGAATGCGATTATGCCATCGGCGCATACCTACCATCCTCAGGCGGGCAGGCGCTTTTTTTGCTTGGTGAATAGTGCTGATATTAAAACTGATATCCAAAACTGCCAGCACCGGATTAATTCCAGTGCAGGCAAGGACGGATCGTATAATCAAAACCCGTTACCGCAAGATCTCGTGCAACAGAAGCGCTATTTTCAGGGTAGATCATGATTACAGAAGAACAAATACAGGCATTGCAGTCTGAAATGGAAGGTAATGGCGAAAACCAGGCGCAGATGGCTTATCGCATCCTGGAAGAAATGATCGTCACGCTGAAGCTTCCGCCGGGCAGCAAGATATCGGAGAAAGCCTTGAACCGCTCGCTGGGCTTTGGCCGCACGCCGCTGCGGGAAGCGCTGCAGCGCCTGGCCATAGAAGGCAACGTCAAAATCCTGCCGCGTTCCGGCGTGATCGTGTCAGAGATAGACCTGGCCGATCAATTGAACATGATAGAAGTGCGGCGCGAACTGGAAAAAATCATTGCCGGCCGTGCTGCGCGTCTGGCGATGGAAGACCAGCGCCGCGTATTTGCAAAACTGGCGGTCGACTTCGACCGTGCCGCAGAAAAAAATGACAGCACGCTCTTCATCGAAACGGACAGGGAATTCAACAGCTTGTGCATAGAGACTGCGCAAAACAAGTACGTCTCTTACGCCATCGGCCCGATAGAAGCGCAAACCCGGCGCTTCTGGTATCTGCACTTCAAGCGCTTTGGCGACCTGGCGCGCGTGGCGCAATTGCATGCGCATATAGCACGGGCGATTGCCGCCAACGACGAAGCCGCCGCGCGCGACGCCTCGGACAGACTGATCGACTATGTGGAAGAATACACGCGCAAAACGCTGCAGTTCATGGGCGGCCTGTAGCCGCTGCAAGCGCTGCAGCGCTACAAACATTAAAAACCGGCCACCGTGCCGTTGCTGCGCGGATCAAAGCCGCCGTCGAATATCCCGGAAGGATGGCGCACGATGGCGCCGGCATGGCCGACCATTTCATCGAACTCGGCAATCACATCCACTTCATGACCTAGCGCTTTCAAGCCATTGATGACTTCCGGCTTGAAGCGGCTTTCCAGCTTCAGCGACTCCGAGCTTTCCCCCCAGGTACGGCCCAGCAGCCAGCGCGGCGCCGTGATCGCTTGTTGCGCAGATTGATTGAATACCGCATAGCGGGTAAATACTGCGGCCTGCGTTTGCGGCTGACCGTCGCCACCCATGGTTCCATACACCATGGTGCGGCCATCGCCGAGACGTGCCAGCGCAGGATTGAGCGTATGGAAGGGTTTTTTACCCGGCAGCAAGGCATTCAAATGTTGCGGATCCAGTGAGAATGAGCAGCCGCGGTTTTGCCAGTTGATGCCGGTGCGCGGCAAGACCACGCCGCTGCCGAACTCGTGATAAATGCTTTGTATGAAAGAAACCGCGCGCCCTTCACCATCAATGAC
>NZ_JAUSME010000196.1 GCF_030645555.1 Herminiimonas sp. | reverse complement strand
CGCGGACTGGCTTCCAGCTCGCGGATGATTTGCATCGTCCTGTGCTTGGGTGCGCCAGTGATAGAACCACAGGGATACAGCGCCGCGAAGATTTCCGGCAACGCAAGCTCATCGCGCAAGCGCGCATGCACGGTCGAGGTCATCTGCAGCACGCTGCTGTAGCGCTGCACCTCGAATAAATTTTCGACTGCAACCGAACCGATGTCGGCGATGCGTCCCAGATCGTTGCGCAAGAGATCGACGATCATCAAATTTTCTGCACGGTTCTTCGGGTCCGATGCCAGTGCATGCGCAGACGCCTCATCCTGTTGCATGTCGCCGCTGGCAGCCGCAGTGCCTTTCATCGGTTGCACGGTCAGCTGGGAATTTGCATGCCGCACAAATAATTCCGGCGACAGCGACATGACCGCACGGCCATCCGGCAAGGCGATCAGGGCGCCATACGGCACGGGCTGGCGCGCGCGCAGGCGGCGATACAAGGCAGGCAAGGAACCATAGGCATCGAAGCGCAAGCGGAATGTGTAATTGACCTGGTAAGTGTCGCCGGCCACGATGTAATCGTGGATGCGCGCAATGGCGGCATCGAATGTCGTCTCATTGATATCCGCATGTACATTTGCAATCCCGGCCGGCGCTGTTTGCTGCTGTTGCGCCAGCCATGCCGCCACCTGTTCCGCTGACAGTGTTTCGCAGCGCTCGAACAAAAGGATTTCAGCCAGCGGCTGGGCGACGGAAGTTGCAGCAGCATGCGGCGCAATGCCATGCAGGGCGGCGCCCAGTTCATAGCTGAATAAAGTGACTGCGAACTGGCCTTGCTGCAATGCCTGCTGCATCTGCTGCAGCAGGGCCGGCAGCTGATCGGCGCGCTGGCAAGTCAGGGTGCCGACATGCTTGCTGTACAGACGCGAGCGCGGATAGGCCGCGCTGGCATCGCTATCGTCGAGCAGCGCAAAGCAATCAGTAATGGAATCGGCGGGAACAGGCAGGGACATAAGTCAGGGCAAGTGAGGCAAGGCAGCCGCTATTGTACGGCCAAGCGGGACTGGCTTGCCGGCACCTGTTAGATGGTGCTCAGACCATGGTTTTCAGCCGCGCTCAGGCCAGCAGCATCGCGATCTGCGCCTGCGCATGGGCCGATGGATTTTGCTTGAAGCCGGTCTTGGCATAGCGCTGCCAGTGCCCGAGCACCGCGCTGGCTATCAGGTTGGCGCGCGCGGCGACTTCCGCTTCGTTCGCCTGCCCTTGCGTGGCGGCCACGCGCAGCGATTGCTTGAGCGCCATCTCTATGCGCTCTATGAATTGATTCATCCTTGCCTGCAGGCGCTCGTCTTCATTGACCAGTGCATCGCCTATCATCACGCGCGTCATGCCGGGATTGCGTTCGGCGAAATTGAGCAGCATCAGCACGATCGCCTGCACCTGCGACAGGCCGTTTTCCTGCTGCTCGGTGATCTTGTTGATCAAGCCGAACACGGTCGATTCTATGAACTCGATCAGACCCTCGAACATTTGCGCCTTGCTGGCGAAATGCCGGTACAGCGCCGCTTCCGATACCTCCACCCGCGCAGCCAGTGCCGCGGTGGTGATCTTCTCTCCCTTGGGTTGCTCCAGCATCGACGCCAGAGTCTGGAGTATCTGCAGTTTGCGTTCGCCTGGTTTGGTGGTTGCCATGATTATATTTTTAGGATGGTAAGCAATCGGACTACCGCAATCGGTGCATCTGCCGGAACAGTTGCCCTACAGATTTTACTTTGACATCAACATAAATAGGGCGTTTTCTGAACGGGCTTGTTGCGCGCCCGCCCATCGCGGCCCCCTTGCTTGAATCGCTGGCCAGGTATTGCGTGACCAGCACGGTCGCCATGCCCAGCTCCCTGGCGCCTTTCAAATGCCCGACCGTGTCTTCCACCAGCACGCAGCGGCGTGGCCTTATGCCTTCCCTGGCCAGCAATTTGCGCAGCATCTGCTTAGATGGTTTCGGCCGCAAGCGGCCATGCACGCGCATCGCTTCTATCGGCACATGTTTGGCAAAATGCCTGTGCAAGCCCAGATGCCGCAGCACTTCATGCGAATAACGACGCGGCGCATTCGTCAGCAGGATCTTGCGGCCCGGCAGGCGGCGCAGCAAGCGTGCCAGGCCGCGCTCGGCGCGTATCATCGTCGGCAAATCGTCGAAACGATGCGCCTCGCGCAAGAAATCCTCGGGCCGCACCTGATGATGATTTACCATACCCAGCAGCGTGGCGCCGTAACGCTGCCAGTAGGCGACGCGCGCAGCATTGACTGCCGCATCATCGGAGGCCGAGCCTTCATCGCTGAACACCTGCGCGATGTAGGCGTTCATGTTCAGGTTGATCGCGGGGAAAATCGCATGCGATGCATCATGCAGCGTGTTGTCCAGATCGAACAGCCAGGTCAGCTCACGCATCGTTAGTTCGCTTCATTTTCATGCATCAGCTTGTCCATACAATTCAGGGAAATTACATGCGTCGTCATATCGTTTTTATTCTTGCCGCACTGTTCAGTCTGTACAGCGTGCATGCACAGGCAGACTACGCTGCGGCCCAGCCAGCGCCATCAGTCGCGCAAAAAACTGCGGCACCGAAACGCGGCATGCTGTACCGCGTCGACTACCGTGGCAACACCAGCTATCTGTTTGGCACCGTGCACGTAGGCCAGACCTCATTCTACCCACTCGAACCGCAAGTGACACGCGCATTGTCAGAAGCCGGCAAGCTGGTGATAGAAGTGGATATACGCGATACGGCGGCGCTCCAGCAAGCCATCATGCGACACGGGATTTATCCGGATGGGCAAACCATCGCACAGCACCTGTCGGCCGACAGCATGAAAAAATTGCAGCTCGCCTTGCAACGCGCCGGCATCCCTCTTGCAAGCATCGCCCGCATGAAGCCGTGGATGGCGGTCAACATGCTGATCATGGATGAAATGGCACGCAATGGCTTTCCGATCGAGCAAGGAATAGAGCTGTATTTCCTGGCGCTGGCAAAAACGCAGAATAAAACCGTGCAAGGGCTGGAAACTGCCGACTATCAACTCGCACTGTTCGACAGCATGAAAGGCGCACAACAGGAGGAATACCTGAAAGAGAATCTGGCCGAACTGGCAGATGGGCAGGCGATGAAAAAAGGCTTGCGACTGATCGCTGCATGGCAAGGCGCAGACAGCAAGGCACTGGAGGCGGCGCTACTGGAAATACAAAACGACCCATCCACCTCAGCCAGATTCATGCAGCGCGTGATGCTGGATCAGCGCAATCCGAACATGGCGAAGCAGATAGAAACGCTGTTGAAAAACGACAAGACCAGCTTTGTCGCCGTCGGTGCACTGCATTTGCTGGGTAATAAAGGTGTACCCGCGCTGCTGCAGCAACGCGGGTACCAGGTACAGAAATTGTATTGAGAATAAAAACAGCCAGGAACAGGCTGAAAGATCAGCGTGATCCGGCGACTTTAAAACTCTTCCCAATCGACATCACTGGAAGACGGCGCACGCACCTCACGTTTTGGTGCATCCATCGCCACCGCCGGACGCGCAGTGTTGCGAGCCACTCGCTGCGCTGCAGGGGCGACTGCAGGCCGGGCCGGACGGCTGACCGTCTTCAGCGATCTGGCCTCCGTTGCATACCCTGCACCGAGCTTGAACACGCTTACCACTTGCGACAGATTACCCGCCTGATCCTGCAGCGAAGCAGCCGCGGCTGCAGCCTCTTCCACCAGCGCCGCATTCTGCTGGGTGACCTGATCCATCTGGCCGATGGCTTGATTGACTTGCTCTATCCCGGCGCTTTGTTCCTGGCTGGCGGCCGTAATTTCACTCATGATGTCGGTCACGCGCTTGATGCTGTCGACGACTTCGCTCATCGTGGCGCCAGCCTGGTCGACCAGCTTGGCGCCGATATCGACTTTGCTGACCGAGTCGCCAATCAATTCCTTGATTTCCTTGGCGGCAGCGGCTGAACGTTGCGCCAGATTGCGCACTTCGGAGGCAACCACCGCAAAGCCGCGCCCCTGTTCGCCAGCGCGGGCCGCTTCCACCGCTGCATTCAGCGCCAGGATATTGGTCTGGAATGCGATGCTATCGATGACGCCGATAATATCAACGACCTTTCGCGACGAGGCATTGATAGAACCCATCGTATCGACCACTTGCGACACGACTGCCCCGCCCTTGGCGGCGACTTCGGATGCGGATGCTGCCAGTTGATTGGCTTGCCGCGCATTGTCGGCATTCTGCCTGACGGT
>NZ_JAUSME010000178.1 GCF_030645555.1 Herminiimonas sp. | reverse complement strand
GGAACAGCAGGCCAGTTCGCTTGAAGAGACTGCTTCTTCGATGGAAGAACTGACGTCGACCGTGAAACAGAATGCCGACAATTCGCGTCAGGCCCACCAGCTGGCAGTTGCCGCATCGAGCGTCGCGGTCAAGGGTGGTTCCGTGGTGGCGCAAGTGGTTGATACGATGGGTGCGATCAACAGTTCAGCGAAGAAAATTGTCGACATCATCGGCGTCATTGATGGCATAGCATTCCAGACCAACATCCTGGCATTGAATGCGGCCGTCGAAGCTGCGCGTGCCGGCGAACAGGGTCGCGGCTTTGCAGTGGTGGCAACCGAAGTGCGCAATCTGGCGCAACGCTCCGCAGCAGCGGCGAAAGAAATCAAGGCATTGATAGGTGACTCGGTCGAGAAGGTTGATGCAGGCAGCAAGCTGGTTGCAGAAGCCGGTACGACGATGGATGAAATTGTCGATGGCGTGAAACGTGTGGCCGATATCATGGCTGAAATTACTGCTGCCAGCCAGGAGCAGAGCGACGGTATCGAGCAAGTCAATCAAGCCGTGGGACAAATGGATCAGGTCACGCAACAGAATGCAGCATTGGTTGAAGAAGCCGCAGCTGCAGCTGAATCCTTGCAGGATCAGGCGAAAAACCTGGCCCAGGCAGTCAGCGTGTTCCGTGTCGGTGGCGATTATGCGGTAACACCAGCGACTGCACCACGTCGCACGATACAATCGACAGCTACGCGTACACCGGCACCTGCCAAAGCATCACTGGCGGCGCCGCAGCGTAAAGTAGCCGCACCTGCCAAATCGGCAGCTGGCGGTGCAGATGACTGGGAAGAGTTTTAAGTTTTAAGCACAGCCTGTCCGGATCTGGCGGATAGAAAAAAGGGATGTTGCGCAGGGTGACCTGTGCAACATCCCTTTTTATTTGTGCGGCTGGAATTGACCGGACGATTGCAGCCGCGTGCGCTTAGCGGTTCAGTATCGCACTGTGAAACGCGATGTGATCGCCCATGTAGGTCGAAATGAAATAATAGTTATGGTCGTAGCCCGAATGGCGGCGCAAGGTGAGCGGCTGCTCGGCAGCCCAGCATGCAGCTTCAAACTGATGCGGCTTCAGTTGTTCATCCAGGAATGGGTCTTCCAGTCCCTGGTCTATCAGTATGCCTTGCGGGAATGGTGTCTTGCGGGTGCGCATCAAGGCGCTGGCATCGTGCTGCAGCCATGTAGCTTCATCGGAGCCCAGATAAGCCGAAAACGCTTTTTGTCCCCACGGTACTTCAGTCGGTGCGGTGATTGGGGCAAAGGCGGATACTGACTGATAAATCTCCGGATACTTCAACGCCAGCGTCAATGCGCCATGGCCGCCCATCGAGTGCCCGAACACGCCGATACGATCGGCACGTGCAGGGAAATTCCCGATGATGATGTTGCGCAGTTCCTGCACGACATAGGACTCCATGCGGAAATACGCGGACCACGGTTCTTGCGTTGCATCGATATAAAAACCAGCGCCATGGCCAAAGTCCCAACTGTCGCCGGCACCCTTGATGCCGGTGCGGCGCGGACTGGTGTCCATCGAGACCAGCATGATGCCGTGTTCAGCCGCATAGCGCTGCGCGCCGCCCTTGATCATGAAGGTTTCTTCGGTACAGGTCAGGCCCGCCAGATAAAACAGCACGGGCACCTTGCTCTGCCTGGCTTGTGGCGGTTCATAGACTGAAAACGTCATCGGCAAGCTGGTCGATGTCGATTCGTGTTTGTAAAAACTTTGTACACCGTTAAAACATTTATGCTGGCTGATCAGTTCCACTTCATCCCCGTGCGTTTCTTGTTCAATGTATCAGTAAATAACAACCGAGCGTATCGACTCACCGCTCTTCATCAAGTCAAAGCCTTCGTTGATCCGTTCCAGCGGCAGCGTGTGCGTGATCAGATCATCGATATTGAGTTTGCCTTCCATGTACCAGTCGACTATCTTCGGTACATCGGTGCGTCCGCGTGCGCCGCCAAAGGCTGAGCCTTTCCATTCGCGGCCGGTCACCAGCTGGAATGGGCGCGTGCTGATTTCTGCGCCGGCTTCGGCCACGCCGATGACGATCGATTGGCCCCAGCCCTTGTGGCAGCATTCGAGCGCCTGGCGCATCGTGTGCACATTGCCTATGCATTCGAAACTGTAGTCGGCGCCGCCATCGGTCAATTGCACGATCGCATCGACGACGTTCTCGACCTTGCTTGGATTGACGAAGTGCGTCATGCCGAATTTGCGCGCCATGGCTTCACGCGCCGGATTCAGGTCTACGCCTATGATCTTGTCGGCACCGACCATCTTTGCAGCTTGAATCACGTTGAGTCCGATACCACCGAGGCCGAACACGACCACGTTCGCGCCAGCTTCCACTTTTGCCGTGAACAAGACCGCGCCGACGCCGGTGGTAACGCCGCAGCCTATGTAGCAAACCTTGTCGAAGGGCGCGTCTTCACGGATCTTCGCCAGCGCGATTTCCGGCACCACGATGTAATTGGAAAAAGTCGAGGTACCCATGTAATGGAAGATAGGCTTGCCATCGATGGAGAAACGGCTGGTCGCGTCCGGCATCAAGCCGCGCCCTTGGGTCGAGCGTATCTTTTGGCACAGATTGGTCTTGCGCGACAGGCAGAATTTGCATTCGCGGCATTCCGGTGTGTACAGCGGAATGACGTGGTCATCTTTCTTCAGGCTCTTGACGCCGGGGCCGACTTCGACCACCACGCCCGCGCCTTCATGGCCGAGGATAGAAGGGAAGATGCCTTCCGGATCGGCGCCGGACAGCGTGTAGTAATCGGTGTGGCAAATGCCGGTGGCCTTGATCTCGACCAGTACTTCGCCTTCACGCGGTCCACCCAGTTCAACTTCTTCTATTGTTAAAGGTTGTCCTGCTTTCCAGGCGACGGCGGCTTTGGTTTTCATGTATGGTCTCGAATTGATGGGCGATGCGAAATGATACTTGATCTGGTGTTACGTGATGTGCATGCGCTGCGGGTGTGGCAGCATTTCTGGATACCCGCATGTGCGGGCATCCAGAAAGGGGGATTTCACGCCTGCCGGTTTAGGCATCCGGCAATACGACATTGACATCCAGTACTTCGAGATTGCCCTGGCTATTGAGGGAAATCTTGATGTCTTCCGGATTGACCTTCACGTATTTTGAAATCACCGCGATCAATTCCTGATGCAGGGCAGGCAGGAAGTCAGGACCGGAGCGGCCGCTGCGTTCACGCGCAATGATGATTTGCAGGCGTTCCTTGGCAGCCGATGCAGTCTTGGGCTTGCTATTGAACAGAAAAGACAGAAGCGCCATGATTACTTACCTCCAAAAATTCTCTGCAGAAAGCCAGGCTTTTCGTAGTCGGTAAATCGCATCGGCAACTCTTCTCCGAGGAAGCGCGAGACCACATCCTTGTAGGCTTCGGATACTTCGCTGCCTTCGATATGGATAGCCGGATTGCCGGAGTTCGATGCATGCAGTACCGATTCCGATTCCGGGATGATGCCTATCAATGGTATGCGCAGGATTTCCTGCACGTCCGTGTATGACAGCATCTCGCCTGCTTCTACGCGTTTCGGCACGTAGCGGGTAATCAGCAAGTGTTCCTTGACTGGCTCTTCACCCTTCAAGGCGCGGCGCGATTTGGCCTGGATGATGCCGAGGATGCGATCCGAATCGCGTACCGATGACACTTCAGGATTGGTGACGATGATCGCTTCATCGGCAAAGGTCAGCGCCATCACGGCACCGTGTTCGATACCGGCAGGTGAATCGCAGATGATGTATTCAAAATCCATCGCCGCCAGATCCTGCAACACGCGCTCCACGCCTTCTTCCGACAGTGCATCCTTGTCGCGCGTTTGCGAGGCTGGCAGCACGAACAGGTTGTCGCAATGCTTGTCCTTGATCAGCGCCTGGTTCAGCGTGGCTTCCTTGTTGACGACATTGATCAGGTCGTACACGACACGGCGTTCGCAACCCATGATCAGGTCGAGATTGCGCAGGCCAACGTCGAAATCGATGACGACTGTCTTGTGTCCACGCATGGCCAGGCCGGACGCAAAACTTGCGCTCGAAGTGGTTTTGCCGACGCCGCCTTTACCCGATGTTACAACGATGATTTTTGCCAAAGGAAACCCCTTTCGTTAAATAATTTAATTGATTTACGCTGCTGACTTGATAGGCAGCATATCGATGCGATCGCCTACCAAGCGGATTTGTGTGGCTTGTTTTTTGCGGTCTGCCGGGAAGCCATCTTCAAACGTGCGATACATGCCGGCGATCGATACCAGTTCCGCTTCCATGCTCAAGGTAAAAATGCGTGCTTCGGTATTGCCGCTGGCGCCTGCCAGTGCGCGGCCGCGCAAGGGGGCGTAAATATGAATGCTGCCATCGGCGATCACTTCGGCGCCATTGTTGACGGCGGCGGTAATGATCAGGTCGGCGCCGCGTGCATAGATGCGCTGGCCGGCGCGTACCGGCGTATCGACGATCATCGTGTTGGCGGCAAATTGCGCAGCAGCAGCTTGTGCTTGCGGTGCAACTGCGACGGCAACTTCGGCTGGCGCTTCGAGTGCGATTTCTGCCTGTGCGGGCAGGGCGGCAGTCTCCGCCACACGCGGCTTGAGCGGACCATCCAGGCTCAGGCCATGTGCGAGTATGCCGGCTTCCATCTCAGGCGTGGCATTGCGCACGGCGACTGCATTCAGGCGATATGCCTTCAGCAGCGTGGTGATCGCATGCCAGTCTATCGCTTGATGTGCAGGCGCCAGCGAGCCGATATCAATGACGGTGAACTCATCCTCGAAAAAATCAACATTGCCGCCGGTCATTTCCTGCATCGCGGCATCGAGTACGGCCAGGTTCGATTCATACAGAATGGCAGAGACGGCGACGACAGTGGAAATCTTGATTTCTATCGGCTTGCGTGATGAGCTTTTGGACATGGAAACAATAAGTGATGAAGCAGATGGTCTTGCAGTTTTTCGGGTCAATTTCCAGACGGACACTTGATACGCAAGCATGCGCCCGTCAGACATGGAGTGACGCGTATTATAACCTTTACCGTACAGGCTTTAGCAGCTGTTTGGCAGGATAAATAAGTCCCGCTTCATGCGGCTTGCCAGCCGCCAGCGCAAGCTTTTTTTATTGTGGCATGCAGCAGATTTTATCTGCATAGCCGCTGGCGCTGGCGTGTAGAATAGCCCCTTTTTTTGCCGGGGCTAGCCATGTGGTTCAAGAACCTTCAGATATATCGTCTTCCTGCACCGTGGGCCATTACAACCGAGCAACTGGAAGCCGATCTTGCGCCGCACGCATTCCAGCCTTGCAGCAGTCTCGACATGCAGAGCCAGGGCTGGGTATCGCCGCGCGAAAACGGCGCGCTGGTCTATAGCCTCAACAAGCAGATCATGCTGCTGCTGGGCACCGAGAAAAAACTCTTGCCGACCACGGTGATCAACCAGGTCACGAAGATCAAGGCCGCCGACATCGAAGAGCAGCAAGGCTTCAAGCCTGGCCGCAAGCAGATGAAGGAAATCAAGGAAGATGTCACCGATGAACTGTTGCCGCGCGCCTTCAGCATCTGGCGCCAGACCTGGGTCTGGATAGATCCGGTCCATGGCTGGCTGGTGGTCGATGCCGGCAGCCCGGCAAAAGCCGATGAAGTGCTGAAGCTGTTGATCAAATCGATAGACAAGCTGCCGCTGGAAGCCTTGTATGTCGCGCAATCGCCGGTGGCGGCGATGACGGACTGGCTGGTCGCCGATGCTGCGCCCAGCGGTTTTACCGTCGACCAGGATACTGAATTACGTTCCACTGGCGAAGGCAAGGCAACCGTACGTTATGTGCGCCATACGCTGGAAGCAGAAGATGTGCGCCGCCATATCGCATCCGGCAAGCAATGCACACGC
Organism: Herminiimonas sp.; assembly: GCF_030645555.1. Classification (GTDB taxonomy): domain Bacteria; phylum Pseudomonadota; class Gammaproteobacteria; order Burkholderiales; family Burkholderiaceae_D; genus Oxalicibacterium. The sequence goes on along the minus strand of NZ_JAUSME010000178.1, from coordinate 4,671 downwards.
CTGGCGATGACATGGGCCGACAAGATATCGTTCGTCCTGACTGAATCGCTGGCGATCAAGCGCGTCGCGCCGCTCGATGTGATCAAGGAAAACAGCGATACCACTGCGCAGAATGATGATGAGCGCTTCGATTCAGATGTGATGCTGATGACAGGTGAATTGAACCGCATGCTGGCCGATCTGGTGCAGGCGCTGGGTGGCGAAATCACCAAGAAATAAACCGTATGAAACAAGCAGCAGTCAAGTAGAGCGCAGGCAGAAAGCAAGCGGCGGATCAGGCAGTGATGTTCTGATTCGCAGTGCAGGGTTCAGGCATGCATATTGCTGTCGGAACACGGGTATGATGGCGTGCTGATCCGCTGTACTTAGGCCCGTTGCCTGTTGTATCGTTGATCCCGTATTAACTCTGAAGAATAGCTATGGAAATCCAAGTCGGTGATATAGGCCACATCATCCAATTATCGGTGGCCCCAGTGTTCCTGCTGACAGGCGTGGGCACCAATTTGATGGTATTGACCAATCGCCTGGGCCGGATCACTGATAGATCGCGCGTGCTGGAAGACAGGTTGCGCACCACCGACCCCGTGCATCATCCCGATTTGAATGCGGAACTGATCACGCTGTATCCACGCGCACATTTGATCAATCGCGCCATTACGCTGAGTACGGCTTGCGCGCTGATGGTCAGCCTGGTGATCATTTCACTGTTCCTGGGTGATGCCCTGAACCTGGGCTTGTCCAAGTTCGTGGCGGCATTCTTCATACTGGCGATGTTGTGCCTGGTTGCCAGTTTCCTGGTCTTGTTGCGTGAAATTCTGGCGGCAACGAGTTCTCTGTACACGCGCAGGATAGAACCGATAGCCCGACCCTGATCGGGATGGCAGGCGCATCCGGATAGCGAAAGCCCATCAAGTACTTGATGGGCTTTTTTCATATTGGGCATCGATGTCGCGATATCAAAATCCATTGCAATATTTATCATTTTTACAATATTATGCGGGCAGCCTCATTTTTCGAGAGAAATCCTGGGGCCATGCAAACGCAGCATCGTCGACAACTCATTCCCTTTAAAACAAGGCCGTGCTGCCATGGCCGGCTTCTATCATGAGCGCCTATCTATGAAAAATATATTGACTGCATCGCATCTGATCCGTCGTGCCAGCGTGCTGGTTTTGAGCATGGCCTTGTTTGCCTGCGCCCATCAAGCACCCGGTCCAGCTGCTTCATTGAAGAATGCCGAGGTGATGACGAAGGCGAAGCAAGAGCAGATCACGGCGGATCAAGCCCTGCAATTGCTCAAGGATGGCAATGCACGTTTTGTATCCGGCCATGTCCAGCGGCGCGACTTGCCGGCGCAGGTCAGGGCTACCGGGCACGATGGCCAGTTTCCATTGGCCAGCATAGTCAGCTGCATCGATTCCCGCTCGGCACCGGCGCAAGTATTTGATCAAGGCGTGGGCGATCTGTTCGTGGCCAGCGTGGCGGGCAATGTCGTCAATGAAGACATACTCGGCAGCCTCGAATATGGCTCGAAGGTGGCGGGCACAAAATTGATCGTCATCCTCGGCCATACGCATTGCGGCGGCGTCAAGGGAGCATGCGATGGCGCCGAGCTCGGCAATCTGACGCAACTGGTGAAAAAGATACGTCCTGCAGTCAACATGACGCCGGACGTGCATGGCAGCGACCGCTCATCGAAAAACCATCACTTCGTTGATGCCGTGGCGGAAAACAATGTGAAGCTGAACGTGCAGGCGGTGCTGGACAAGAGCCCGGTATTGCGCGAGATGGCGCAAAAAGGCCAGATCAAGATAGTCGGTGCGATGCTGGATGTGGAGACGGGAAAAATCCGCTTTTTCTGATCCTCGCCGGACATTATTCTGCCGGACATTAAAAAGCCCGCCACATTCAAGTGGCGGGCTTTTTTTACGGCCAGACCAGCGACGGAAATTATTCAGTCGGCGGCACGTAGCCTTGCGCAGCATCGGCGCCATCGCCGAAGAAATGTTTTTCCATCTGCGTAGCCAGATATTTGCGTGCGCGCACATCGGCCAGGTTCAGGCGGTTTTCATTGACCAGCATCGTTTGATGCTTGAGCCAGGCAGCCCACGCTTCTTTCGATACGCTTTCATAAATGCGTTTGCCCAGTTCGCCCGGATAGGGAGGGAAATCCAGTGCTTCGGCTTCCTTGTCGAGTTTGATGCAATGAACCATGCGTGTCATGTTGTTGTCCTTGGTTATGGCCGCGCTGCGCAGGATTTGCGTGGGCGGCTGGAGTGTTGAATGGTTGCCGTCGCTGTCATCGGCGACGGCGGAAATTATTTGATTGCCGCCATTATAGGTTTTTCATGAAGACCAGTGATTTGCGCTGCCAGTTATACATATGCTGGCGATCCTTGGGCAAATCATCTATGGTCGCCGGCGCAAAGCCGCGCTTGAGGAACCAGTGCGCGGTGCGCGTCGTCAAGACAAACAGTTTTTTCAGGCCGGCGGCGCGCGCACGGTTTTCCATGTGCTTCAACAGACGTTCGCCATCGCCTTGCGTTTGCACTTCCGGATTGACGATCAGGCAGGCCATCTCGGCCATGTTCTCGGCCGGGAAAGGGTAGAGCGCGGCGCAACCGAAGATCACGCCGTCATGCTCGATGACCGAGAAGTAATCGATTTCGCGTTCTATCAATTCGCGACCGCGCTTGACCAGCGTGCCGTCGGCTTCCAGCGGTTCGATCAGCTTGAGGATGCCGCCCACGTCTTCGATGGTGGCCTGGCGCAGGCTTTCCAGGTTTTCGTAGCTGACCATCGTGCCGACGCCATCATGTGTAAAGATTTCCAGTAGTGCAGAGCCATCGACATTGAAGGGCACGATATGCACGCGCGGCACGCCGCGCCTGGATGCCTGGACGCAATGCTCGAGATAGAAGGCGATATCGGGCGGCAGTTCGCTGCTCTTGAGCAGCGCATCGGCCTGGGCCGAGGTCAGTTCGCGCAGCTCGTCGCCGGCTGCATTCGTCATCATTGGTGTTTCACTGATGAAGATCAGCTTGTCGGCGCGCAGTGCGGTGGCAGCAGCAACGGCCACGTCTTCCATCGTCAGGTTGAATGTTTCGCCGGTGGGCGAAAAGCCCAGCGGCGACAGCAGGACCAGGCCGCCGGCGTTCAAAATGGGGTGTATCGTTTCATAGGCGATCTTGCGTGTGACGCCGGTCATTTCCAGATCGACGCCGTCGATCACGCCGATAGGGCGCGCCGTGACGAAGTTGCCGGAAATGATGCGGATCTCGGAATGCGCCATAGGCGTATTCGGCAAGCCCTGGCTGAATGCAGCTTCGATATCGAGGCGCAGTTCGCCGGCGGCTTCCTTCGCGCATTCGAGCGCAGCGGTATCGGTGATGCGCAAGCCGTTGTGAAAACGCGCTTCCACATTACGCAGCGCCAGCTGTTCCTCGACTTGCGGGCGCGATCCGTGCACGATCACGACCTTGATGCCGAGCGCATGCAAGAGCGACAAATCCTGCGCCAGTACCGGCAGCGCACCGGCCGTGACCAGTTCACCCGGAAACGCGACGACAAAGGTCTTGCCACGGAAGGCGTGGATATACGGGGCGACGGAGCGCAACCACTGGACGAATTGAACGGTATTTTCCATGAGGCACATTATAACCATAGCAAAGCGGATCGACTGCGTGATCCGAGCCAGAATACGACACTGCTCTGTATAATTCGCCTCACATGTCAGCTCCAGAATCCACCCCAAAACCGACGCCCGCTGCACGCAATCGCCCCGCGCGCAGCGCGCCAGCCGCATCCGCGCCGCCTGTCCGTAATCCCTTGCCGGCGATTACCTTCCCTGAGGAATTGCCGGTTTCCGGCAAGCGCGAGGATATTGCGCGCGCGATCCAGGCCCATCAAGTCATCATCGTCTGTGGCGAAACCGGCTCCGGCAAGACCACGCAGCTGCCGAAAATCTGCCTCGAACTCGGCCGCGGCTTGCATGGCTTGATCGGCCATACGCAGCCGCGTCGCATTGCCGCCTCGTCGACTGCCAAGCGCATCGCGCAGGAAATCGGCTCGCCGCTGGGTGAACACGTAGGCTACAAGGTGCGCTTCAACGATACCTTGACCAGGGGTGCGTGGGTCAAGCTGATGACCGATGGCATCCTGCTGGCGGAAACCCAGACCGATCCGCTGCTGCGCCAGTACGACACCATCATCATTGATGAAGCGCATGAGCGCAGCCTGAATATCGATTTCCTGCTCGGCTACCTGAAGCAGCTGCTGCCCAGGCGTCCCGACTTGAAAGTCATCATCACGTCGGCAACGATAGATGCAGACCGTTTTGCGCGCCACTTCGGCAACGATGGAAAACTGGCGCCGGTGATAGAAGTATCGGGCCGCATGTATCCGGTCGAGGTGCGCTACCGCCCGGTCGAAGCTTTTGACAAGAATGCAGCGAATAACCCGAACGCGACCTCGGATGCCGCTGCCGCGCGCCGTTCGGCGTTGGCGACCAGGGAGCGCGGCCAGCGCGACTTGATGGATGCAGTCATCGATGCCGTCGATGAACTGGCGCGCATAGGTTCCGGCGACGTGCTGGTCTTCCTGCCCGGCGAGCGTGAAATCCGCGACGCCGCCGAAGCCTTGCGCAAGCATCATCCGCCGCATGTGGAAATC
>NZ_JAUSME010000183.1 GCF_030645555.1 Herminiimonas sp. | reverse complement strand
TCGATGGTGTACAGGCGCGTGAAGGTGGTCGTGTGCTTGCCGGTATCGAGCGCGGCGGAGATTTCACGCACGGCGATATCGGCATCCGGCACGATCAGGTTGATGATAGATGACTTGCCCATGCCGGATTGGCCGATCAGGATAGTCGACTGGCCAGTCAGCAAGGGCATCAGCGCGGCGACGGTTGCTTCCGGCTGCGCGGTGGCCGACACTTCATGCACCGGGTAGCCGAGTCCGGCATAGAAGGCCACGCGCTGGCGGGTTTTTTCCAGCGATGCAACGACGTCTATCTTGTTCAGGATCAGATGCACTGCAACGCCGGCGGCTTCCGCTGCCACCAGCGAGCGCGACACCAGATCGTCGGTGAAGCCTGGTTCGGTTGCCACCACGATGAAGAGTTGCGTCACGTTGGCGGCCAGCAGTTTGGATTTGTACTGGTCGGAGCGATACAGCAGCGTGCTGCGCTCGGCGATCGATTCGATCACGCCCTGATTGGCGGAGGTCAGTTGCAGATTGACGATGTCGCCAACAGCCACATCGCTCTTCTTGCCGCGCGTGACGCACTGGAGCTTGGCCTCGCCAGCCTGTACCAGATAATGCCGGCCATGCGCAGCGATCACGGTGCCTTTGAGGGCATTGATAATTGCAGCCATCAATTAAGCGAACGATTGTTCAAAGATTGCATCCAGTTTGGCGGCGCAGACGAAGTCGTTATCCGACAATCCGCCCTGGCCCTTGTTGACGCTATGCGTGTGGTACTTCACCACGCACAGATTATAGGTGACCAGCAGTTCCGGATGATGGTCTTCCGCATGGATCACATAGGCGATAGCATTGACGAAGGCCAGTGTGTCGTAGTAATTCTTGAATGAAAACTGCCTGACGATTTTGCCGTCCTGCACGGTCCAGCCAGGGATGGCCGGCAGGCGTTCGGCAATTTCTTCCGCCTTCAATGCCGTCACGTCGGGCCGGCATTTCTGTGCGCGCAAGGCGGCAGCGTTGTTCATCGTCACCTTGCTCATCGTCACCCTGTTCAACTGGCGATCAGCCGGTTGATGCGCACGGTGGCTGGCGGATGCGAATCGTAAAATGCGGAGTGCAACGGATCCGGCGTCAGCGTGGACGCATTGTCTTCATACAGTTTGACCAGTGCAGACACCAGATCCTGCGAATTCGTGTGTTCTGCAGCGAATGCATCGGCCTCGAATTCATGCTTGCGCGAGCTCAGCGAAGTCAGCGGCGAGAACAGGAACGAGAACACCGGTAGCGCCAGTACAAACAGCAGCAGCGCCATCGCATCGTTGCTGGCTCCCATCATAGGCTCCACGCCCAGGCCGGTGTAAAACCAGGCTTGCGTTTTCAGGTAGCCGAGCATCGCGAGGAAGGCCAGCGACGCTGCAAACATGACGGCGATGCGCTTGACGATGTGCTTGAGCTTGAAGTGACCGAGTTCGTGCGCCATGACCGCCTCGATTTCATGCGGTTCCAGACGCTCGAGCAAGGTATCGAAAAACACGATGCGCTTGGAGGCGCCAAAGCCGGAAAAATACGCATTGCCATGCGCGCTGCGCCTGGAGCCATCCATGACGAACAAGCCGTTGGATGCAAAGCCTATGCGCTGCATCAAGCCCTCTATGCGTGCGCGCAGGCTGTCATCTTCCAGCGGCTTGAACTTGTTGAACAGCGGTGCAATGAAGAGCGGCACCAGCACCAGCATCAACAGTTGAAAGCCGCACCAGACTATCCATGCATACAGCCACCACAGGTCACCGGATTTTTCCATCAGGATCAGCGTAATCCACACCAGGCCCAGGCCCAGCGCCAGAGAAATGACAGTGCTTTTCAGCAGATCGGCAAAGAACAGGTTAGGCGACATGCGGTTGAAACCGAAGCGCGCTTCCAGCACGAACTGGCGGAAATAATCGAAGGGCAGCTCGATCAGGCCGGAGATCAGTGCAAACACGAGGACCAGCGCCAGCTGATAACGCCAGCCGGGACCGAAGATTTCCAGCGAACCATTTGCCAGCCATTGCAAGCCACCCATCAGCGTAAAGCCTATCAGTACCGCTGCATTCAACAGCACGATGAAGAGCGCGAACTTGGTTTTTGCAATTGAATAATCGGCTGCTTTCTGATGTGCTTCAAGCGCGATTTTCCCGGCGAATTGCGCAGGCACTGCAGCGCGATGGGCGAGAATGTGGCGTATGTGGCGCGATGCAAGCCAGAAGCGCACCAGCAGGCTGACAACCAGAAAACCGATAAACAAAACTGTAAACGCGAGTGATGACATTCTTTTCCTGTGAGAAAATGGCGGATTAAGCAGGTCTAAGGGAAACAATTATGTCACAAGCTGCAGAAGTAACGCCACCAACCACACCTGCACGTCCGAATGAGTTCAATCTGGTATGGCTCGATATGGAAATGACAGGGCTCGATCCGGAAAACGATCGCATCATTGAAGTTGCCGTGGTGGTAACAGATTCAGAATTGAATATTATCGGCGAAGGTCCGGTATTCGCGATTCATCAATCGGATGAAGCGCTGGATGGCA
>NZ_JAUSME010000182.1 GCF_030645555.1 Herminiimonas sp. | reverse complement strand
TCGCTGGAAAATTTGTTTGCATCACTACCGCCTGCGCACTACACGAATCTGATGCCGACGCCATTGCCAGCGCCTTATCTGGTTTGCGCGAGCGCGTCGGCAGCGGCATTGATAGGACTCGATGTCACCGCCATCAGTCATCCAGCGCTGCTGGAAACATTCAGCGGCAACCGCATACCGGCCGGTTCCACCCCGGTGTCAGCCGTGTATTCCGGCCATCAATTCGGCGTGTGGGCCGGCCAGCTGGGTGACGGCCGCGCCATTACATTGGGCGATGCGGCGGCACCTGGCATTGCACCTGGGGCCAGGCTGGAATTGCAGTTGAAGGGTGCGGGTCTGACGCCCTACTCGCGCATGGGCGATGGCCGTGCGGTGCTGCGCTCCTCGATACGCGAATTCCTGTGTTCAGAAGCCATGGCGGCACTGGGCATACCGACCACGCGTGCACTCTGCGTCATCGGCTCGGACCAGATCGTGATGCGCGAACAGCGCGAAACAGCTGCAGTGGCGACCCGCATGGCGCCCAGCTTCGTGCGTTTCGGTTCATTCGAACACTGGTTTTACAATGAAAAACACGATGAATTGAAGACGCTGGCCGATTACGTGATCGATCAGTTTTATCCGCAATTCAAGACTGCCGGCAACCCCTACCAGGCCCTGTTGACTGAAGTCAGCTTGCGCACCGCGCACATGATTGCGCACTGGCAGGCAGTCGGCTTCATGCATGGCGTGATGAATACTGACAATATGTCCATCCTCGGCCTGACGCTGGATTACGGCCCGTTCGGCTTCATGGAAGCTTTCAACGCCACGCATATCTGCAACCACACCGATCAGCAAGGGCGTTACTCGTATGCACGCCAGCCGCAAATCGGCGAATGGAATTGCTATGCGCTGGGCCAGGCCTTGCTGCCGCTGATAGGCGAGGTCGATGAAACGCAGGCAGCGCTGCGTATATACAAGCCGGCCTACGCGGAAAAATTCACCGAACTGATGCGGGCAAAACTCGGCCTGCAAACGCAGCAGGCCGATGATGGCAAACTGTTCGATGCGCTGTTCGCCGTGCTGCAAGGCAGCCATGCCGACTTCACGCTATTTTTCCGCCGCCTCGGCGCAGTGCAAATCGATAATGCGGCAAGCTGGGAGCCGGTGCGCGATCTATTCATCGACCGCCCCGCATTCGACGCCTGGGCGCTACAATACGGCGCGCGCCTGCGGCTGGAACACAGCGACGATGCGGAACGTCAGCTTGCAATGCACGCAGTCAATCCCAAATACGTCTTGCGCAACTACCTGGCGCAAATCGCGATTGAAAAAGCGCAGAATAAAGACTTTTCTGAAGTAGCCAGACTCTTGCAAGTGCTGGAAAAACCATTTGACGAACAAGTGGAAAATGAGAAATACGCAGCCTTACCGCCCGACTGGGCATCTGATCTGGAAGTGAGTTGTTCATCATGACAAACAAAGTAATCAAGAGCGATGACGAATGGCGCGCCATGCTGGGCGAAGAAGAATACGACGTCACGCGCCATGCCGCGACCGAGGCGCCTTACAGCGGACGTTACTGGGACCATCACGAACACGGCATTTACACTTGCGTCTGCTGTAATACGCCCTTGTTTGCATCGGATAGCAAATTCGATTCCGGCTGCGGCTGGCCGAGCTATTTCACTGCGCTCAATCCGGATAACATCAAGGAAAAAATCGATCGAGAATACGGCATGATACGCACCGAAGTCATCTGCAATGTATGCGATGCGCATCTGGGTCATGTCTTCAATGATGGCCCGCCGCCGACCGGCTTGCGCTACTGTATCAACTCGGCGTCACTGCGCTTTGATCCCACACCAGACTTGAACGAAAGCAAATTGAAATGAAATTCCTGTTCGATCTCTTCCCCGTCATCCTTTTCTTCGCCGTCTTCAAGTGGGGCGAAGGCAACGCCGATGCCGCACAGGCCTTTGGCCAGCAATTCCTGTCGGTACTGGTTTCCGGCGGCCAGGTAACGGTAGCGCAAGCGCCTATCCTGCTGGCGACAGCGATCGCCATCATCGCCACCATCGTGCAAATCGGCTATCTACTGTCACGCGGCAAGAAAGTCGATGGCACGCTGTGGCTGTCATTCGCCATCATCGTCTTCTTTGGCGGCGCGACGATATACTTCCACAATGAGACTTTCATCAAGTGGAAGCCTACCGTCCTGTACTGGTGTTTTGCCGCCGTACTATTATTCAGCCAGATTTTCCTGAAGAAAAACCTGATACGCACAATGATGGAAAAACAAATGACGCTGCCTGAAGGCATCTGGCGCCGCGTCAACCTGTCGTGGGTGGCTTTCTTCATCACGATGGGCTTGCTGAATCTGTATGTCGCCTTCAATTTCTCCACCGCCAGCTGGGTAAATTTCAAGCTATTCGGCGGCATGGGATTGATGTTTGCATTTGTCATAGCACAAAGCCTGTTGCTGTCAAAATACGTGAAAGAACCGCAATGAGCACCAGGATGGACAAGATACGCGCACGATTAGTTGAAACTTTTACACCACTGGAATGTCTATTGGAAGACGAGTCTGCATTGCATGCAGGCCATGCCGGCGCAGCCTCGGGTGGCGGACATTTTCGCTTGCGGATTATTTCCACGCAATTTGAAAAACAGAGCCGTATACATCGCCACAGGCTGGTGTATGATTGTCTTGATGACATGATGCACACAGAAATACATGCGTTAGCCATTACTGCTTTGGCGCCATCCGAAATTTGAAGCGCGCCGTAAATTGATAGTCGTACTTCTCTAATAAAATACTTCCATTAGGAATTTATATGATCTTAAAACCTGCTCATCTGCTGGTCGCATTATTGATATCCGCTGCACTGCCTGCAATGGCGCAGAATCTGGCCGTCGTGAATGGCAAGCCAGTGCCGTCTTCCCGTGCAGATGTGATGGTCAAGCAAATGGTTGCACAGGGTCAGCAAGATACACCTGAGCTGCGTGCGATGATCAAGGATGAATTGATCACGCGCGAAATCCTGATTCAGGAAGCAGATAAATTAGGTCTGGGCACCAATAGCGATGTCAAAAGCCAGATTGAAATTGCGCGCCAGTCCATCCTGATACGCGCCCTGGTCAGCGACTACCTGAAAAAGAATCCAGTCAAGGATGCCGACATCAAGGCTGAATACGACAGATTCAAGGCACAAGCCAGCGACAAGGAATATCACGCACGCCACATCCTGGTTGAGAAGGAAGATGAAGCAAAAGCCATCATCACCAAACTGAAAGCCGGCGCCAAGTTTGAAGATCTGGCCAAGCAATCGAAAGATCCAGGTTCGGCCGGCAATGGCGGCGACCTCGACTGGGCATCACCTGCGGCTTTTGTGAAACCTTTCTCGGATGCGATGACTTCCCTGCAAAAGGGCCAGTTGCTCGAAACCCCGGTCAAAACCCAATTCGGTTACCACGTGATCAAACTGGACGACGTGCGTCCGGCAAAAATCCCGACCTTGGATGAAGTCAAACCGCAAATCGCAGAAGGACTGCAACAGAAAAAACTGCAGGCATTCCAGCAGGAATTGCGTGCCAAAGCGAAGATCAAGTAAGCTTCTTCAGGCATGAAAAAAGGCGCTCTTCGGAGCGCCTTTTTTATTGTTTTTTATTTTGGTTTGGTGGTGTTGATGCTTGTATTTCTTCGAACATAGTTGGTATGCCGGGGGTGGCCCGGCATACCAACTCTCTACGGAGAGAAAAAAGCATTACCAACAAAAAACACTCATTAATAAAAAATGCCGCCCAGTCAAAAACTGAACGGCATTTTCAATTGAGCGGCTTTACTACTGCAAACTGTAATCAAACAACCGCAGTGCAAACTCATCCAAGCTAGCTTATCAGCCCACCCACTTGCGCGCATTGCGGAACATGCGCATCCATGGCGAATCCTCGTCCCATGATTCCGGGTGCCAGGATTGCTGCACGCTGCGGAACACGCGCTCGGCATGCGGCATCAACACGGTAAAGCGGCCGTCCGGCGTGGTCACCGAGGTAATGCCTTGCGGCGAACCATTCGGATTGTATGGATAGGTTTCGGTTGCATGACCCTTGTTGTCGATGAAGCGCATGGCGACAATCGCCTCGTCTATATCGCCAGTCAGCGAAAAGTCGGCATAACCTTCGCCATGCGCGATGGCTATCGCGCTTTGCGTGCCGGCCATCCCATTGAAGAAGATCGATGGCGAATCGCCCACTTCAACCATCGA
>NZ_JAUSME010000180.1 GCF_030645555.1 Herminiimonas sp. | reverse complement strand
TCAGCCGACCGCTGCGAATGGCTGGTGCCCGGCATGCTGAAGGAAAAAGTCCATCTTCTGATCAAGTCGCTGCCGCAAAAACTGCGCCGCCATTGCGTGCCGCTGCCGGATTACGCAGCCGGTTTTTGCGATCGTGTGCAGACTGCTCATGCGTTTGGCAAAGGCAGCCTGCTGGATGCAGTGATCGCAGACGTGCGCGAGCAAACCGGCATCGCTACCAAGAGCACAGACTACAAGCTGGAAACCTTGTCGTCACATCAGTTCATGAACTTCAAGATCATTGATGAACATGGTCGCCAGTTGGAGATGGGTCGCAATCTTGGAACCTTGCGTTCAGAATTCGGCGGGCAGGCGCGCGAAAGCTTCCAGCGCCTTGCGGAACAGACGGCGATGCCGCTGGCTGGTAGTCTGCTCGGCCAGTCGACAGGCGCTGCCAAAGCCGTCGCCGTCAATGGCAAACCGCAAGCGGCGAGCCAGACCGTTGCCGCGCAGTCGGGCGCCGTGCCGCAAGTTGCGGGCAAAGCAGCCAACGTAACGACGCATCAAAATTTGACTAGCTGGACCTTTGGCGAATTGCCTGAGCTGCTCGAAATCCAGCAAGGCAGGCAGACACTGATAGGTTTTCCTGCGCTGGTGGACAAGACTACGCATTGCGATCTGGAAGTCTTCGACGACCCGGCCGAAGCCGCACGCATGCACCGGATAGGCTTGCGCCGGCTGCTGGCCCTGCAGTTGAAGGAACAGATCAAGTTCCTGGAAAAGAATATCCCCGGCTTGCAGCAGATGGGGATGCAATTCATGGCGCTGGGTTCGCAGGAAGAATTGCGCGATCAGATCATACATGCCGGTCTGGAGCGCGCCTGCCTGCAGGAACCGCTACCCAAGAATGCTGATGAATTCAACGCGCGCAAGGATGAGGGCAAGTCGCGTCTGGGTTTGCTGGTCAACGAGATCGCGCGCCTGGCCGGATTGATCCTGACTGAATACCACGCGCTGCCGAAGAAGCTGCAGACGGTGAAGGCGCATGCGCCAGCCGTTTCCGATATCCAGTCGCAACTGCAGGGTCTGGTCGGCAAGCGCTTCATTGCAGAAAACGAGTACAGCAACCTCACGCATTTCCCGCGCTACCTGAAGGCGATCAATGTGCGCATCGACAAGCTGCGCGCCGATCCGACGCGCGATGCGCGTGCGATGAGCGAATGGATGCAGGCCGCCGCACCGTGGCAGCGCGCATTGAAGGAGCGTCATGGCGATCCGAAGATGAGCGAGTTCCGCTGGCTGCTGGAAGAGTTACGCGTGTCGCTGTACGCTCAGGAATTGCGCACGCCTATGCCGGTGTCGGCCAAGCGCCTGCAAAAAGTGTGGGAAAGCATGCAGCGCTGATCCGATATCCTTGTGCTAAATCATGGAATGGCGATCTATTTCGCGTAAAATTGCGCGAAATCCCCAATAACCACCCATCTCAAAGAAAAAAATGACGATTAAATCTGATAAATGGATACGCCGCATGGCGGCAGAAACCGGCATGATAGAACCCTTCGAGCCGGGTCAGGTTCGTGAGGCGAATGGACAGAAGATCGTCTCTTACGGCACCTCGTCGTACGGCTACGATATCCGTTGCGCGAATGAATTCAAGATATTCACCAATATCAACAGCACCATCGTCGATCCGAAAAACTTCGATGAAAACTCGTTCGTCGATGTCAAGAGCGATGTCTGCATCATCCCGCCCAACTCATTCGCACTCGCCCGCACGATCGAATACTTCCGCATCCCGCGCAATGTATTGACGATCTGCCTCGGCAAATCAACCTATGCGCGCTGCGGCATCATCGTCAACGTGACGCCATTCGAACCGGAGTGGGAAGGCTATGTGACGCTGGAGTTTTCGAACACGACACCACTGCCGGCAAAGATTTACGCAGGCGAGGGTTGTGCGCAAGTGCTGTTCTTTGAAAGCGATGAAGTGTGTGAAGTGTCGTACAAGGACAGGGGCGGCAAGTATCAGGGGCAGCATGGGGTGACTTTGCCTAAGGCTTGATGCGTATCTACGGGAAAGGTGCACCATGTTATCGATTACTTTTTCTGTATAA
>NZ_JAUSME010000156.1 GCF_030645555.1 Herminiimonas sp. | reverse complement strand
TTTCATTATTCGCTACTTTCTAAAAATTTGTAGTATCCGCAGCGGTCGCACATTAAATATCTTTTCTCTTTGTTTTCTATGTCTATGGCACCGAACTCATGTCCGCGTTTCTCGCATAAATTTTTTCTTCGCCAAATAATGTATCGATTATGTACTAGAAAAATTATGCAGAAAGCAAACGTGCTGACGGCATATAGCAAGATACTTAGAGTGTCTCCGAGCTTACTCTTTGGAAGCGCATCAACAAGAATGTAAATCGTGATTCCAGCGCCTATAAACGCTAGGAAACCAAAGAAATAGCCTTCGTTAGAGATTTTCTTTTCCGCAGTTTCATCTAGCATTTAAGTCTCCCGCTTTCCCGTTGAATTAACACGAGGGTCTATAAATATACAAAACCAAAACATACCTCTTACTTGCCGGAAATACAATAATAGCTTTGTGCCCAGTCGTGAGACTGCACGTATATAGAGATGGCGTACTCTGCACGGCCTTATATATAGTCAGGTTTCCATCGGTATGGTCTGTTCGCCCGGTAAGGGAGTAAACTGCGTACCAAATCTTTCGCAGTCCGCGATCCGAATCTTCCTGTGAGCAACCATGTCTGAACCATCCACCCCCTTATTTGCCGACCTTAACCTGAGCGAGCCGCTGCTGCGTGTGCTCAAGGAGCTCGGTTACGAGTCGCCGTCGCCTATCCAGGCCGCCACTATCCCGCTGCTGCTGAATAACCGCGATGTGCTGGGCCAGGCGCAGACCGGCACTGGTAAAACGGCGGCTTTCGCCTTGCCTATTCTTGCCCGTATCGATATCAAACAGACCACGCCGCAAGCCCTGGTGCTGGCGCCTACGCGTGAGTTGGCGATCCAGGTAGCGGAAGCGTTTCAGCGTTATGCGACGCATATACCGGGTTTTCACGTGTTGCCGATTTATGGCGGCCAGAGTTACGTTTCGCAATTGAGCGCCTTGCGCCGCGGCGTGCATGTGGTTGTCGGCACGCCGGGTCGCGTGATCGATCACCTGGAAAAAGGCTCGCTCGATCTGTCGAAGATCAAGACCATGGTGCTGGATGAAGCCGACGAAATGCTGCGCATGGGCTTTATCGACGATGTGGAAAAGATCCTGCAAAAGACGCCGGAATCGCGCCAGACCGCCTTGTTCTCGGCGACGATGCCTTCCGCGATCAAGCGCATAGCGACCACTTACTTGCGCGATCCCGATTTGATCACGGTCGCTGCGAAGACCGGCACCGCCGACAATATCCGCCAGCGTTACTGGCTGGTCAGCGGCATGCAAAAGCTGGAAGCGCTGACGCGTATCCTGGAAGCGGAAACCTTCGACGGCATGATCATCTTTGCGCGTACCAAATTGGGTACCGAAGAATTGGCCAGCAAATTGCAGGCGCGCGGTTTCTCCGCGGCGGCGATCAATGGCGACATACAACAGCAGCAGCGCGAGCGCACTATCCAGCAACTGAAGGATGGCAAGATCGATATCCTGGTCGCTACCGACGTGGCCGCGCGCGGTCTGGACGTTGAGCGCATCAGCCACGTGATCAACTATGACGTGCCGCACGATCCGGAAAGCTATACCCATCGCATAGGTCGTACCGGCCGCGCCGGCCGCAGCGGCGAAGCGATACTGTTCATTGCGCCGCGCGAGCGCAATCTGTTGAAAGCGATCGAGCGCGCCACGCGCCAGCCTATCTCTGTGCTGGAATTGCCTAGCGTGGAAGCGGTCAACGATGTGCGTATCTCGAAGTTCAAGGAACAGATTGCAGAAACCATCGCCGCCGGTGGCCTGGAAGTATTCCATTCGCTGATAGCAGACTACGAGCGCGAACACAATGTGCCGGCAGTGGAAATTGCCGCGGCACTGGCCAAGATGGCGCGTGGCGAAGTGCCGCT
>NZ_JAUSME010000145.1 GCF_030645555.1 Herminiimonas sp. | reverse complement strand
ATCCACCGAGGAGCCGGCGCCGAAATAGATGCCGAACGGGTTGACGATGAATACCTGGCCGTTGGCGCTCAGGCTGCCGTAGATGTCGGAGCGGCTGCCGCCGATGACCCTGTTGAGCAGGATGGAGGAAGAGTTGGGCTGGTTGATACTGACGCTGTTGCCGGCGCCGATGGAAAAGGTTTGCCAGTCGATGATGGCTTTGGCCGTGGTTTGATTGATGACCTGATTGGTGCCGGATTGATTGATCGTGGCGGCGCCACCCACGACTGTGGCGCCAGTCGGCAGTTCTGCCTGCGCTATCGGCTGATGGCACAGGAAGAGGGCAAGCAGATACGCTTGCTGAAGTGGCCTAGAAATTCGCACTGAGGCTCATCCAGAGTCTGCCGTTCTTGCCATCGTTGGTGATATACGAGGGATGACTGCCGACCGGCCTGGCGGCATCGATCGATGCCGTCATGTTCTTGCCGGCATAAAAAACCGCACCCAGCCCGACGCTATGCAAGCGCTCGAAGCTGTCACGATAACCCGGGCCCTTGTAGGCAACCTGGCCGCTATCTGCGGTGATGCGGAAGATCGCCATGCGGCCCGCCACATTGAATGGGCGCCGCAGTTCCAGCGTGCCGAGATAGCCGCTGTCACCGCGCACTTCGGACGGCCGGTAACCGCGCACGCTGGATGGACCGCCGAGTGAAAATTTCTCGGTATCGGGCAGCATTTCCGGGCTATGGACATAGGTGCCACGCAGGTACAGATCCCATGAGCCAAAAAACGGCGCAGTGTGGTTGACATCGACTTCCGCGCGCGCAATGACGGCATCCTGCTGGGCGATAGTCCTGACTCGCTTGAAGTTCGTTGCAAAGCTGAAGCTGGCATTGGTGACTGCTGCGTCGTCATGGATGTAATTGAGCTGGTAGCCGGCAGTCAGCAGGCTGATTTCGCTTTCCGAAGTCGTGCTGCCTAGCGTGGTCTGCTTTAATTGATTGCGTTTGATGCCGCCATTCACTGTCTGGTTGTTGTTGCGGGTGCGCTGCACAGGGTGGCTGACCACGAGTTCGCTCGTCTTGACTTCGCCGCCTATGCCCAATGCCGCCAGTGCGCCGCTTACTTCATAGGCAACATGCGAGGTGCTGACTGCCAGTCTGGTGCCCAGATTATTCAGCGGCATCGAATAGCCGGCTTTCCAGTAACGCACCAGCTTGTGATCCGTGCTCGAGCCGCTGAGGGCAAGCTGATCGCCCCAGCCGAATGGCGAGTTCAGATTGAGCGCCAGTTCCAGCTTGTTTTCACCGGTTTCCCGGCGGCCGTAATTATTCAACCCGGCACTACCGCTCAAGAGTTTCTCGGTCAGATTGATTTCAGCATCGGTGGTGCCGAATTCAGTGCCGGGTGCCAGCACTACCCGGGCGTTCAGGCCGGGCAGATCGTTCAACAACAGCAGCGTGGTTTCCAGGCGATCTGTGGTGACCAGTGCGCCACGTTCGAGAAGACCGGTACGTGCGGTGATGAAGGGCGACGGGTAGCGATGGTTGCCGGTGATCGCAACCTTGCCTATGCGGCCTTCGACGATCTGGATTTGCACCACGCCATCGACCACTTTTTGCGCCGGTATCGTCGCGCGCGCCAGTGTGTAGCCGCGCTCATGATAGAAGGCGGTGATGGCGTCGGCCGCCTTGTTCAAGTCGTACAGATTCAACTCCATGTCGACAAAGCGTTCCAGCTTGCGCTTCAGGTAACGCGTCTTGAACACGGTATTGCCGGACATGTCGAATGCATTTACGCGAAAGCGTCGCGCGCGCGGCTCATGTACCGATGGCGCTGCCTGCACCGGCAGCACGACTTGCGGCGGCGTGGCGGGCATGCGGGAGCGCGGGGGGCCGAGCGTGTCCAGCACGCTGCCGGGAGTGATGGGAGCTTCGACGGCAACACTTCCCCCGTGCATCATCAGTAGCGCAAGCGGTACGGCGGATACAAGGCGTGAAAGCGGAATATCGATTCTCTTTTTAGGCACAGTGTTATCGATATCGATCAGGTCATAGTCAGCGTGGCGCGGAAGCGCTTGTTCGCCTCCTGCAGATCGCGCGCCATCTGCACGGCGACCATGTATTGCAGGTGGTGGCCTATCGGCGACGCTTCATGAAAAAGCTGATGGAAAGCATCGCGTGTCAGTGCCGCGGTTTTGACCGGCCCGCGGGCGCTGCAGCTTGCCTGTGCCGGCAGGTCGTCGATCAGCGACAGCATGCCGAACATTTCGCCATCGGACAGTTCGCGCACTTCCTGTTCGACCTCGCTGTCATCGTCGTGGCGGGTGACGCGCACCGAACCCTGCAGCAACAGATAGAGGGCTGCTCCCTGTTCGCCCTGGCGGATGAACACATGCGCATCGTCATGCTGCTCTATCTTCAGGTGGCTGGCCAGTACGGCGAGATGATGCGCCTGGAATTCTTCAAAGGCAGGCAGATTCTTGAGGAAAAATGTCAAGTCCATGGATTCGGGTTCTCTTGAATGTTATCCGCGTGTGCCGGAAGCGCGGAAGCGCTTGGCCATCAAATTGATGAAATGCTGCAGCAATACCTGTGCAACGGTTTCGTTTTCGGTAATCAGTTTTGCGAACGTCAGATGATGCACGCGCAGCAGCTTGCAGGGCGTCTCGGTGGTGACGGTTGCGCTGGCCAGCAATTCGCCGCTCAGCACCGAAATCTCGCCCATCCATTCGCCGGGCTTGATGGTGCCTAGGCGCATCGATTTCTTGCCATCCTCTATCGAGGCACTCAATGTGCCATCGAGCACGAAGTACAGGAAATCGACCGGCATGCGATCGCGGATCACGATGCGGCCCGGCGGGATTTCCTGCACCGAAGCGCCATCCAGCAATATTTCCAGATTGGGTTTGCCCAGTTCCTGTGCAATGTCGGGGAAGCGGGTTTCGAATTCCGCAATCAGCGTGGTATCTGTCGGTTTCATGGCGTGTATGGTTTCAATGAAGTGGCAGGTGGCGAGGCGGACGTCGATTCCTGCTGGCTGTTCCGGCTGCCTTCCGTTGCGAGGAAGCCGGCGATCAGCAATATCGGCAACAGGATGGCGCCAGCCTTGAGGCCGGATGACGGGGCCGGCGGCACTGGCCCATAGGTATTGTCAGCACGCGTGCCGGGAATGAAGCAGAACATCAGATTGACGACAGGCACCAGCAGCAGCAAGGCCAGCCAGCCGCCGACATTGAAATCATGTGCGCGCTTGATGGTCTGCAGCGTGAAAAAAATCGGCAGGAAACCATAGAACAGCAGGACGCTGACCAGGATGTACAGCATGCGGCCCAGTTCGCCGAGGAACATCAGGCCAAAACTGAGCAGGTAGATGAAGAAGAAGGCAACTACCAGCGAGCCCAGCGTATAGGCGATGTAATGCGCGCGCCCGAGGCGTCCGCGCAAAGAGAATAAACGCGCACGTGCCGGCACGGCCTGCATGATGTCGGTATCTGCTGTCATGGTCCTATCCATTTGCCGGGATCCTTGAACGGGGTTTGCATACGCACGATCGCTTCGGAGGTGATCGGGATCCGGTATTCGTCGGCGATGCCGGTACATGGCCTGCTGCTGGCGCCGCCACTGTCAGATGCCAGCATGTCGGCCGCCGTCGCGCCTATGACGGGCGTAGGCGGCGGGTCTATGACCAGGTTGTAGATCAGCTTGTTGAGTATCGGTACCGCCATCCGGTAACAGTAGGTCACGCGCACCTTGAGCAGATTGGCATCCTGGATATTCATGCCGCCGCCGGCAATGCTGGTGGGTCGGTACATCAGGTTGTCGTTCGGGATTTCGCTGCCCGATTCGGACTGGCCCCGATAGGCGCCCAGCGCCGTAGTGGTCGGATTGACGATGGTGATGACGGTCAGTTTGGGATTGCTCATCTGCTGGTTCGACAGTTTCCATGCGTTCTTGAGCAAGTCCAGATTCCGATTGCCGCCGGTACTGCTGCTGTGCGTGAAGAGCGGCATCATGCCGGATGTCAGGCCATCGACTATCGCCGTCATCGCGCCGCTGTTGAGCGCGCCCTGACGGGTGGCGGCAAAGGTCGCGTAGTTCAGAGTCACCTTGGTTTGATAGATGAAGCCGAATTGAATCGCGCCCAGTATCAGCATGGCCAGGATAGGGAAGACATAGATGTATTCCGCCAGCGCCTGCCCGCGCTGCCTGCCTGTTTGCCGCAACTGGATGCGCTGCTTCATTTGCCGGCGCCTGACGGTTCGGCCAGCGGCGCCTTCGGTGTGCGGGCCAGGCCATCGAGTGGAATTTTTTCCATCGAGGTGATCAGGTTTTCCAGCTTTGGATAAAGCGGGTCGTCCGACTTCGCCAGATTGTGCGCCTGTATGAAGGCCGCCCATGCTTCGCGGATGCGGACCACGCCGATGTTATGCCATACGCGCGCATCGGTGCTGTTGAGCATCAGCGATTTCTGGTAAGCCTGCGTTGCCTGTTCCGGACGGCTCGTGCGGGCGTAAAGATTGCCCAGATAAAACCAGGTTTCCGGATCGTTGGGCGCCGCGCGCGACAATCCGAGCAGCAGCTTTTCCGCCCGCTCGTCCTGCTCGTCGGCATACGCGACCTGTGCTTCGCGATGCAGCTGGTAGATATTGTCATGCGGCAGCAGCGCACAGCCACCTAATAGCCCGAAGGACAGCAGCGCAATCAGGGCATGCAGTTTGCCGCTCATGCGCCGGCCTCGCGCCATGCCAGCACATCGCCTTTTTTCAGCGTTATTTTTGCCAGTGTGCCGGGTGCCAGCTCCAGCGTTTGCTGTGCCTGCAGGCTGCCGGACAGGCGGGTCGGAAGCACGCCGTGCACCAGTTTTTTTACCTGTCCGTTGCGGTCGAGGAAGGCCAGGTCCAGTGCGTAAGCCATGCCCAGCGTGTGTACCAGACGGCAATCGCGGATCAGCATGCCTTCGCCAGCCTGCAAGGGCGGACGCCCGAGCAAGCCACGGGTTCTTTCCCATGCGCTGACCGCATTCCAGACGCGCGGCACGATGCAGATGTCATCGAGATAAATGGCGCCTATTTTCACAGCATGCCTTCCTGCATGAACTTGATGACGATAGGGAAGGCGAGCACGATAAAGGTTACCGGGAAGATGAAGGCGATCAGCGGCAGGATCAGTTTCACCGGCGCTTCCATGGCCAGCTTTTCCGCACGTTGAAAACGTTCGATGCGGCGCTGTTGCGATTGCACGCGCAACGCAGCGCCTACACTGGCTCCCATCTTTTCTGCCTGGATCACGGTGCCGACGAAACTGGTGATGGCTTTCATGTTCAGGCGCTTTTCCATCCGCCGCAGTGCATCCGCACGCGGCACGCCGGCGCGCAGATCGCGCGAGATCATCTGGAACTCGTTGCGCAATGCGCCGGCCGGGCCCTTGTCCATCGCCTGCTTGATGGCGCCGGTCAGATTGAGGCCGGCTTCGACGGCCTGCGTGATGAAGTCGAGGTAGACCGGCAGCGCCTTGAGGATTTCCTTTTCGCGACGGGCACGCACATCGCGCAGCCAGATTTGCGGGTAGAAATTCCCCAGCAGCGTGACGCCGACCAGCGTGCCGGGCGACGAATAATCCAGCGCATGCAGCGAAAACAGCGTGAGGATGAAGGCGACGATGGTCGAAAACACGCGCACGGCATAGTACTGTTCTGCCGTCAGGATGTAACCGACCCCGGTTTCCTGCAGGCGCTTGTGGGTTTGCTCCAGCCACGATGGAGGCAGGCGCGAGCAAAAGTGGTATTCGATGAAGGTAATGACGGGCCACGACAGCTTGAGGACAGGCGGCAGCGGGTCCATGTACTCGCGTTCCTCGCGCGGGACTTCCGATTTGAGTTTGCTGAGGCTGTAACTGATCAGCAGCACCGTGATGCCGGTGGCGATACCGATGAGGAGGGCGATGAGGGAGTTGGAAGGCATCATGTCACACGTCTATCGTGGTGATCTTGCGGATGAACAGGTAACCGATCGTGATCATCACCAGTATCACGCTCAGGGTTGCCCAGCCGAATGCCGTGGTAAACATTGCGCCCATGGCCTTGGGTTCTATCCAGTTCAGCGCTGCCATCATCAGCAGGGGCAGGCAGGACATGATGATGCCCTGCATTTTTCCCTGTGCGGTCAGGCTGCGTATCTTGCCTTCCATCGTGGCTTTTTCTCGCAGCGTGGTGGACAGGGATTCGAGGATTTCCGCCAGATTTCCGCCGACTTCGCGTGAAATGCGCAGGCCCGAAACGACCAGGGAAAAATCCTGCAGCGGATTGCGCTTTTCCATGTTCACCAGTGCGGTGTCGAAATCCACCCCGAGACGCTGTTCGCGCAGCATCAGCTCGAATTCCTGGCTCAGCGGCGGTTTTTGTTCCTTGACCATCGATTCCATGGCGACGTTCAGGCTGGCGCCGGCACGCATGGCGCCGGATACCATCAGCAATGCATCCGGCAACTGTTCCTCGAAACGTTTGAGCCGCTTGGTGCCCAGGCTCTTGATGTAGTACTTGGGCAGGACCAGCGTTGCGATTGCAGTGAACGTGACAAAGACCGGATTGCTGGTAAACAACCAGACCAGCGTAGGCAGAAGGATCAGCGCGGCCACGTTGTAATAGAAGATCTGCGCCGCATCGAGGAAGATGAACATGTCGGCGAGCGTGGTTTTGGTCGACGTCTCCAGTTCCGAACGCTGCTTCGCAAGGATGGAACGCACGCCCTGCAGGGCGACCCAGATCAGCAGGAAGGCCGCCAGCAGTCCGATGGCAAGTATGAGTCCTAGGCTGGTCACAGTCGCTGATCCTTGGAGTCAAAGATTTTCAGGTCGATGTCCAGGCCGCGGCTGGCCAGTTCTTCATAGAACTCGGGGATCTGGCCGGTCGCGATGTGCCGGCCGCGTACCTTGCCGTCGGCACCGAAGCCTTCACGCTTGTACAGATAGATATCCTGCAGCTGGATAATGTCGCCTTCCATACCTGTCACTTCAGTGATGTGCGTGATTTTCCGCGTGCCGCAGGAGAAGCGGTTTTGCTGCACGATGAAGCGGATTGCCGAGGCGATCTGTTCGCGTATCGCGCGTATCGGCAAATCCATGCCGGCCATCATCACCATGACTTCTATGCGCGCCAGGCAATCGCGCGGCGTGTTGGCATGCGCGGTGGTAAGCGAGCCGTCATGCCCGGTGTTCATGGCGGTCAGCATGTCGAGCGCTTCGCCGCCGCGGCATTCGCCGACGACGATGCGGTCGGGGCGCATGCGCAGGCAGTTCTTGACCAGATCGCGTATGGTAACCAGGCCCTTGCCTTCGGCGTTGGCAGGGCGCGCTTCGAGCCCGACCAGATTGGGCTGCGTCAATTGCAACTCGGCCGCATCTTCCACGGTGACGATGCGTTCATCGCGCGGAATGTAATTCGACATCACGTTGAGCAGGGTCGTCTTGCCGGAGCCGGTACCGCCGGAAATGATGATGTTGGCTTTTTCTTCGACGATGGTTTTCAGGAAATGCAACATCACCGGCGTCATCGAGCCGAAGTTCACCAGATCCTCGCCGACCATTTTCTTTTTCGAAAATTTACGGATCGTGATGTTGGCGCCCTTGAGCGCCAGCGGCGGAATGACGGCATTGACGCGCGAACCGTCTTTCAGGCGTGCATCGACCATAGGCGAGCTTTCATCGATGCGGCGCCCGATCGGCGTCACGATGCGCTCGATCGCGCTCAGCACGGCCTGGTTGCTGGTAAAGGTGACGGTCGACTTCTGCAACTGTCCCTTGCGTTCGACGAAAATTTCATCGTAGCTGTTGACCATGATCTCGGAGACGGATTCGTCGGCGATCAAATCTTCCAGCGGACCGAGTCCAACCACTTCATCGAGCACGCGCTTGACCAGGTTCTTGCGATCCATGTGGGCCGGTATGGTTTTGTCGGCGGCGACGATTTCTTCCAGCATCGCCAGCGTATTGGCGCGCAGCTCTTCTTCATCCTGCCGGTTGACGTCGACCCGACGCAAATCCATCTGCTTGATCAAGGCCAGGTGCAGGTTTTTCAGGACGGCGATTGTTTCCGCGATTTCCCTGGCCGTGGCCGGCTCCGCTTCGGCTGGCGCTGCCGGCACAGGCATCGCCGCGGCAGGTGCAGGCGCAGGTGCTTCGTTCACCGGGCTGGCGGGCTCCAGATCGAGTACGTGCAGGATGTAGTCGCAGATATTGATTTCGTCGCCGGGTTTGAGTGGCCCGTGCAGGTCCGCCACCTTCTGGTTGTTGACCCTGGTACCGGACGAGGTGCGATGATCTTCGACATAGACGCCATCCTGGCGACGATGGATGGTGGCATGCGAGCGGCCGACCGACCAGCCCTGCAGCATGATGCGGTTTTCATCGGATTTGCCGATGGTGCAACTGTCTATCGTGCATTCTTCTTCGGTACGCTGGCCCTTGGGGCTAGTAACGGCGATAAGCAACATGCGGCCCCCTTAGTCGATGATGTCTTGATTGCTGAGCTTGCGTTCGAAGCTCTCGCGTATATCCATCCCTTTTTCGATGCGTTCCCGATTGATGGTGGAGGCCGGGTCAACTATCGTAGGGGTGACCAGCACGACCAGATCGGTACGGCCGGACTTGAAGCTGTCTGAACGGAACAGGCGGCCCAGCACCGGTATGCTGCTGAGGCCGGGCACCTTGCTGGCGTCGTTGGACATTTCGGTATTCACCAGGCCGGACATGACGATGGTCTGGCCGTTCTTGACATTGATCTCGCTTTCCGACTGGCGGGTCAGGAAGCCGGGAATGCCTTGCACCGATACCGATGCATCGACGCTGCTGATCTCGGTCTTGATCGATGCCATGATGTTGCCGAGGTCATCTGCCACCGGTTTGATAGAAAGGCGGATACCGTAATCCTTGAACTCGACCGAACCGGCGCCGAGCGCCGAGGTGGCTGGCAATGGAATCTGGCCGCCGGCGAGGAATTTCGCTTCGCCGCCGCTGCGTGCACTCAGTTCCGGCTCTGCCAGCGTGTAGGCATCGCCATTGTTCTTGGCCAGGTTGATGGTGGTGTTGATCAGCGTGGAAATGCCGAGGTAGGTCGTCAAGCCGCCTTTACCCGGTACCGGCAGGATGCCTTTCAATGCACCTTGCGTCTGCGCCCGGTCGGAGCCGAAATTCCCGGAGAATCCCAGCATCGGACCGGCTGCCGAACCAGGCCATTGCAAGCCTATGTTTTCCAGCACGGATTTCTTCATCTCGATGATCTGCACTTTCATGTAGACCATTTTCCGCATCGATACTTCTTCTTCGCGCACCACGCTGGTGGCTTGCGGATACATTTTCACGGCAGTGGCAATACGCGTCAGGTTTTCCTTGCTCGCGATGCCGCTGATGATGACGTTCGGTCCGACCGGCGTGACCTGTATGCCGGGAATATCCTGCAGCAGGGCGCTGACGTTGCGCCTGGCATCGCCGGAATCGCGCGGGCTCACGCGTACCGTGTAGACGTTTTTGCGGTTGCTGTCGGACCAGATGATTAGTGAGGAATCGCCCGGCGCTTCGCCGATCAGCAGCAACTCCTTGTTGCTCAACACCGAGGTCGTGAACAGTTTGCCGTTGCCGACTGCAATGCGGTGGATTTTATCGACCGGGAGGATTTTGACTTCGCCGACGTACATGACGATTTCATTGTTTCTTTGTGCTGACGGTCCTTCTTGCGCGGAAGCGGCGGGAGAGAAAGACAGGAAACTGCAGAAACACAGGATAGCGAGACGTGTGTACATGTTTTTCTCTATTTACTTGGGTGACTTTGGCGCGGCAGTATTGCCGAGGCTGAGCTTGACGAGGTCAGTCAGGTTCTGGGGCAACGCGGCCTGCGCCGGTGCGATAACGGAAGCCGCATCGATGCCGGCTTGCGGCATCATGGGGCTGGCCATCGGTACATTGATGGCTGGCGCAACTGCTTCGTTGCTGCCTTTGCCGCCGATAAAGTATTCGACATAGGCGCCGGAAGTGCTGCGTGGTCGCGTCGCTGCGGATTGCCGTTCACGTTCGCGAATTTCTTCCAGCAGGTTGTTCGCATTGACGGTGTCGAAATACACCGATTGCTTGTCGTTCTCGTTGCGCAGCACCGCGCGCAGTTTGCCAAGTTCGGTGGCCAGCGTCAGGCGGGCCGCCTGTGCAGGCGTGACTTCAAGCGTGAAATTGCTGTAGCTCACCTTGCGGCGCTCGGCGTTGCCCTGGCTGGCAGGATCGTCGTGGGTGATTTTCTGTCCGGTAGCGAGCACCTTGACCTGTTCCAGGAACGGGACCACCGTCTGATTGCTCGATCCTTCGCCGCCACCTGGCAGTATCAGCATCAGATCGACCAGGTTGCCCGGTTCTATCATGTGCGAGACGGAATTGATTTCGTCGACATTGACCGTCATGGCACGCTGGCCTGCTTTCAGGGTGCCGGAAAAATCCGAGAACATTTCCTGCACATCGCTTTTGCGCAAGGGCTTGCCTCTTTCCACGCCGCGTATCAGGACCTGACCCTTGATCGCATCGAACTGCGCGACGGTGATGGTGTCGTCGTAGGTGAAATCCGCCGGGACCTCGCGCGCCGCGACCAGCGACTCTTCCAGCAGTGCGCCGGCCGGCAGGGACTTGATCGGGACGACCACGGCGATGCTGGCTCCCTTGCCCTGTTGCGAGCGCGCCTTGACTTCGGCTTCTATGCTTTGCTCTTTCTGGGTCAGGTACTGCAGCGTCAGCCATGTCGTGAGCAAGGCCAGTACGATGGCGGCAATAAGCATCAGCCAGGTTTTGTTGAGCTTGATATTCGGACGTTGAATTTTCAATTTATGTGACCCTGCAAAAATGAGCTGCTTTGGTAATTCATTTAAATCGATAAAAAATTGCTGTCTTGCCTGCTGCCGCTTCAGTTGAATGAAACATCAACCGGCCACTTCGGATCTTGCAAGTCGATACATTTGTCCACGCCTACGGTGACGGGTCCTGCATTGGCTGATACGAAACAATTAGGCATGGATGAAATGGAAATCGCATACGAGTAATCGGTGTAGTAATCCCGGATCGCCGTCGCAAGCTTTTGTATCGGCGGATCGGTGCCTGTGACCAGCACGATGACGCCGACCAGCAGCACGACCAGATATTCGATCAACGACTGGCCCGCCATTTTTCTTCTTCTTGCGACGGGGCGCAGTGTCTGGGTGCGCATCATCATGGCTTGTCCACCAGATTGGCCAGCACCATCGTATTCACACCTTCGCGTGTAATGACCAGGTTGGCCTCGGCCATTTGCCGCTTCATCACCAGCGTAATGCCGGGTCCTTTGGCCGTCGCCATCTGATAACTGCTCACGATCTGCCAACCCTGGTCGGCCAGCGTCTGGCGATAGAAACTGGCATTGCTTTCGGCAGAAAACGTATTGCTCAACAGCAGGGTGCGCGCGGTTTTTCCATCATCCCGGTGTTCAATGTCATTGATCACAGTCGTGCCTGACATCATCGGCAAGACCTTGTCAGCTGCAATCACGCGCGGCTTGTCAGGCGCCTGCGTGGCGCTCAACAAGCCGGTCGAGCCGGTTTTGCCGGCCGGCTGCACCTGCACAGTGAAAAAACATTTTCCGCGCACGACGCCTATCGTTTGCCATGGATCGACCGTGTTCTCGACCGCGGCCGGATTCCCCGGGCTTGCGGCCCAGGCCCGACGGTAAAAGGCCAGGATTTCTTCCGGCTTTTGTTCGCTGTCAAAACGCTTGACGCTCATCGGCACGCCATTGAACAGCATGTAAGGCGCGACCCATTGCACCTTGGCTTTGGGCTCGGGAAAGTTCGGGCAATTCAATTCATCCGCAGCCATGGCGCCAGATGCGAGCACGTAAAGAAGCAATGCGCAGGCATGGCGGGACAGAGCAGCAGGTTTTCCTTTTGGTGGCGTCATCTTATTTGAGGCGATCCGGCGGCACGTTGTCAGGCACGATTCTGCCCGGATCCAGCTTCGATACTTCGGGCAGGAATACCGAGAGGGCGCCCAGCACATAGTCGATGATTTTCACGCCATTGATTTCCGCTGCAATGATGGAGGTCGGCACCAGTCCCTTGACCTGCTGCTTGACGCTGGTCTTGTCGGTACCTTCGGCGCCGTTTGCACTCCAGCCGTTGGCCAGCAATACATTGGTCTCGCTGAAATTGGCAGTTGAGTCCTTGGCTAGGAAGTGATCGAAGTCGATATCCTTGACCTTGATCGTCACCTTGGCTGAATAGGCGCCATTCATCTCGAGCACGAAGGGCCCCAGCGTGGAGGCAAAGTTTGCAATCGGGTCGAGGATCACATTCAGCGTGCCGGGTGCAAGATCGTTGGCCACGGAATTCTGGATGTCGCTGTAGTTGGCGAGCAGCTGCTGGCCATTGCGATCCTGCCACAAGGTTTTTGTGCTGCCCTTGAAGTTGCCGGCGCTGCGGTCGGCATTGGAAAAAGCATCGTCGGTATCGGTTTCCGACAGATGGCGCACGCCCATTTCGCGGCGTATCTGGTCATCGCTTTTCTCATTCGCTTCCCATCTGCGGCTCACGCCAAACCAGCCCAGGCTGGAGGCCGCATTGCCGCCGTACCATACCGTGCGTTCCCACGCGGCGTAACGCGATGTCTGCACTGCGGCAGCGCGGACGTCCAGATATTTCCCTAGCAGGGGGATTGCCAGGAACAGTGGCACCAGTACGAAACCGGCCACAATCAGCAGCTCGATCATCGCTTGCCCGCGTGCTTTTTTATGTCGATTTACCATAGGTGATAAGACATCGAGGCATACTGTTCGAGGAAATTGTT
>NZ_JAUSME010000137.1 GCF_030645555.1 Herminiimonas sp. | reverse complement strand
TGGGACGTCACCTATGCATCGGAAAAACTGCGCGAACAGCGCTATGCTTTTTCCGAACAGGAAGTGAAGCAGTATTTCCCTGAGCCTAAAGTCATGGACGGCCTGTTCCGCACTATCGAAACCCTGTTTGCCGTCACGATCAAACCTGACACCGCACCGGTCTGGCATCAGGACGTGAAGTTCTTCCGCATTGAAAAAGACGGCGCACTGATAGGCCAGTTCTATATAGACCTGTATGCACGTCAGGGCAAACGCGGCGGCGCATGGATGGACGATGCACGCGGCCGCCGCGTGCTCGCAGGCGCAAACGGCAAGGATGAAATACAGACGCCGGTGGCTTACCTGACCTGCAATTTCACCGAACCGGCAGTGGTCGACGGCAAGGTCAAGCCAGCCCTGTTCACTCATGATGAAGTCATCACGCTGTTCCATGAATTTGGCCACGGCTTGCATCACATGCTCACGCAAGTCGAGGAACTTGGCGTGTCAGGCATATCCGGCGTCGAATGGGATGCCGTCGAGTTGCCGTCGCAGTTCCTGGAAAACTTTTGCTGGGAATGGGATGTGCTGCAGCACATGACTGCGCATGCCGATACCGGCGCCGCCCTGCCGCGCGCACTGTACGACAAGATGATCGCGGCGAAAAATTTCCAGTCCGGCCTGCAAACCCTGCGCCAGGTGGAATTCTCGCTGTTCGACATGCACTTGCATTACGATTTCAAGCATGACGGCAAGCAAACCGTGCAAGACTTGTTGAATGAAGTGCGCGCCAAAGTCTCGGTGATGACGCCGCCTGAATTCAACCGCTTCCAGCATTCGTTCGCGCATATTTTTGCCGGTGGCTATGCCGCCGGGTACTATAGCTACAAGTGGGCAGAAGTTTTATCGGCTGATGCCTACGGCGCGTTCGAGGAAGCCAGCAAGATCAGCGGCAATGTCCTGTCGGGCGACACCGGCGCACGCTTTTTGCGCGAGATCCTTGCGATGGGTGGTTCGCGGCCGGCGATCGATTCATTCAAGGCCTTCCGCGGCCGCGAGCCGACTATCGATGCCTTGCTGCGTCATAGCGGCATGGCTTCCTGACGCACTTGCAGCGTGGCGGAATCAATTAATGCGATGTATGGAAGTGACGCATTGAAGTGACGTGTTGAAGTGACGTATTGAATTAATGCATAACGGGGACAATAAAATGAAAAAAAGTTTCTCATGGTTGCCGCTCTCGCTCATGTTGACGCTGCTGGTAACAGCAAATGCACACGCCCAGTTATATAAATGGGTCGCGCCTGACGGCAAGATCACGTACAGCGATACGCCACCGCCATCGTCTGTAAAAAAAGTGGAAGAGAAGGCGCTGGCCGTCGGCCCTTCCACTGCCGGTTTTCCATTCGAACTGGCCCAGGCAGTCAAGGCCAGCCCGGTCACGCTGTACACGACGTCAAAATGCGAAGCCTGCATAGATGCGCGCAACTTCCTGAATACGCGCGGCATTCCGTTCGCAGAAAAGACTGTCAACAACAACGATGAAATTGCACGCCTCAAGCAAGCCGGCGGCGACCGGCAATTGCCGTTTGCGACGATAGGCAGCAACAAGCAATCCGGCTTCAATTCCGACTTGTGGGATGCCGCATTGACCCGTGCCGGCTATCCGGCAAGCAACCAGCTGCCGAAAACCTACCGCAATCCTGCGCCTGAATCGGCAGCACCCAAAGCCAGGGCAGCGGAATCCAAAGCCGCCAACGATGCACCCGCCCCTGTGACGGATACGCTTCCTGCCACCGGCAATGCACCACCGGGTTTCCGTTTTTGATCGATCACCATTCCTTGCTGCCGCGCTGAAGCTCAGGCTTACGGCAGCACGGCAGCAACCTTGAAAAATTTTCCTGGCTTATGACGCGTATCGACTTTCACAGCAATGTTCCAAATAAAATCGCGTATGCGTGCCGGCTGGTACGCAAGGCGCGCAATGCCAATTTCCAGGTCGTGATTCTTGTCCGGGATGAGGCCCAGCTGGTCGAACTCGATGAAGCGCTATGGACGTTTTCCGAACAGGACTTCCTGCCGCACGTGATGCTCGACGATGCACTGGCTGCGCAAACGCCTATCCTGCTCACTGCCACGCAGGCGATGGAAGCGCCGCATCACCAGATCCTGATCAATCTGTCGGATACGCCGCCCGATCATTTCGCGCGTTTCGAACGGATGTTTGAAGTCGTGTCATCGGATGAAGCCGACAAATCATCCGGGCGCGAACGCTACAGTTATTACAAGCAGCGCGGCTACCCGCTGACCCATTTTGTGGCTGAGAATTCATGAATAAATCCCCGCAGGATTTCGGCATCCCGCTGCTGACCGAAGTCATACAGGCGCCGCCCCGTGCAGTCCCCGCAGCTGCGCCTGCGCCGGCCATGGAAACTGAGCTGGAGCAAGAGCTGGAACTGGCCCCGATCACCCATGCGCCCATCACCGGCTGGCTGGATGAAGAATGGACCCGACTGGAGCAAAAGATAAGTGAGCGCGTGCTCACGCAATTGCTGGAGCGCATAGACACCGTGCTGGAGCAACGCATCAGGGAAAGTCTTGCAGCCAGCGTGCAACAGGCGGTAGAGGAAATCAAACTGGGCTTGCAGCTGACGCTGGAAGAGGTAATCAGCGACGCCGTCGCACAGGAAATTGATGAATTACATTTTTCAAAAAAATAAATTATTAAGAAATTTCTTTCTTTTTAAAACAAATTTTTAATTAATTTGTTTTTATTTATAAAAATTGCATTTAAAAATGAACACATAAAAAATCGATATTTTTTTACAATCTAGCCATCGTTTCAACATAACCGGCTAAGGATAGTAATGAAAGTAATCGTTTTGGGTTCAGGCATCATAGGCACTGCTTCCGCATGGTTTTTAAACAAGGCGGGGCACGAGGTTACCGTGATCGAGCGCCAGCCTGGCGCCGCGCAGGAAACCAGCTTTGCCAACGGTTGCCAGATTTCCGTCTCGCACGCCGAACCCTGGGCCAATCCGGCCGCACCGATGAAAGTCCTCAAGTGGCTAGGTAAGGAAGATGCGCCTTTGCTGTATCGCTTCCGTCCCGAATGGCTGCAATGGAAATGGGCACTGAACTTCCTGCGCGAGTGCACGCCGGCGCGCACCAATGACAATATCCGCCAGATCGTCGCGATCTGCGAATACAGCCGCCAGACCTTGCAGGCAGTCCGCGCCGAAACCGGCATCGAATACGATCACCTGACCAGCGGCATCCTGCATTTTTACACTGAGCAAAAAGAATTCGATGAATCGCTGCCCGCTGCCAGACTGATGCGCGATCTTGGTTGTCCGCGCGACTCGATCAGCGCCGATGAAGTGGTCCGGATAGAGCCGGCGCTGGCGCGCATGCGCGACAAGATAGTCGGTGGCGATTTCACTGCCACCGATGAATCCGGCGATGTCTACAAATTCACCAGCGGCCTGGCCCGCAAGTCGGAACAGGCCGGTGTCAATTTCCAGTACAACACCACGGTTACACGCCTCATTACCGAGGGCAGCGGCGCAAATGCAAAAATCAGCGGCGTCGAGGTGATCGGGCCGGACGGCCGCCATCAGATCCTGCACGCCGACGCCTATGTGATGGCGATGGGCAGCTTCTCGACTCCCCTATTGAAACCGCTGGGCGTGGACCTGATGATTTATCCAGGCAAGGGTTACTCGGCAACCTATGCCGTCACCGATCCGTCTGCCGTGCCTACCGTTTCTCTGACTGACGATGGCTACAAGCTGGTGATCTCGCGTCTCGGCAATCGCCTGCGCGTGGCGGGCACTTGCGAATTGAATGGCTATACGCGTGAATTGAACACGACACGCTGCGAAGCGATCACGCGCCGCACGCGCGAACTGTTCCCCGACGCCTGCGATTATGAAAATCCGACTTACTGGACCGGCTTGCGTCCATTAACGCCATCCAATGTGCCGTATATAGGCAAGACGAAGTTCAGCAACCTGTTCTTGAATACCGGGCACGGCACCTTGGGCTGGACCATGGGTTGCGGCTCGGGCCGCGCGCTGGCCGATATCGTATCGGGACGCCAGCCGGATGTGGATTTCAAATTCACCGGCATGCCGTATCAGCCTTCAGGCCGGATCGTGACGGCGCAATCAGTGCCGGCCTGAAAATCGCTGTCGATAAAAAAAACGCTGCCGGCACATGCCCGCAGCGTTTTTTATTTTGCAGTGCAAATATTCCTGCGCTTATTTTCCGAGACGAACCTGCACCGCTGCAGCCTTTTCATCGAAGGCAATCCGCGTATCGAACTTGGCCCGCTTCATCGGGAAGCGCGACTGGAAATGCCGCACATTGCCCGAGCCTGAAATCGCGCGGCGCACGAACTGATAATAGGCATCCATGTCGACCACATGGACCACCAGGAAATAATCGTAATCGCCGGAGACGAAATAGCACTGCATGACTTCCGACTCTTTACCCATGCGGGCTTCGAATTCCTGCATCTGTTCGTCGGCTTGATTGGCCAGCGACACTTCCAGAAACGCCAGCATCCCGTAGCCGAGTGCGAACGGATCGACCATCGCGACGTCGGCACTGATGATGCCGGCTTCGCGCATGTCGCGTATGCGGCGCAAACAGGTAGGCTGCGAAATATGCAGCTTGTCGGCCAGCGTGCGCGTCGGCGTCTGGTTATCCTTCTGCAAGAGGTTTAACAGCTTGCGATCAACTTTGTCTAGCGTATGAAGTTTGGGCATAGGGAATCGTGTAAACCTGAAAAATCGCACAAAAACGCTTTGCGTCGCATTTTCTTCTGTTGTAAGGTCATTGTCTTGAGACGCATGCATGGCCAGTGTTGCAGCTACTCTGTATTTTTACAATCATCAGGAGAAAATATATGCAGTTCAAGACCAGAATGATTCCATTGGCCGCTGCACTTGCATTTGCCCTGACGGGTACTGCAGCAGCACAGGAACAAATCGTGCGCATAGGCAGCGTGGCACCGATCACCGGCACCGATGCGCATATGGGCAAGGATAATGAAAACGGCGCCAGGATGGCGGTTGACGACTTGAACGCCAAAGGCACGACCATAGGCGGCAAAAAAGTGAAGTTCCAGCTGCTGGCGGAAGATGATGCGGCCGACCCGAAACAGGCGACGGCAGCGGCGCAAAAACTGGTCGATGCCGGCGTTGCAGTCGTGATCGGCCACCTGAATTCCGGCACCACGATACCTGCTTCCCGCATCTACGCGAACGCAGGCATACCGCAGATATCGCCATCGGCGACCAACCCGAAATACACGCAGCAGGGATTCAAGACGGCCTTCCGCGTGGTGGCCAATGATGCGCAGCTGGGCCAGGTACTGGGGCAGTATGCAGTCAAAACGCTGGGTGGAAAAAGCATCGCCGTGATCGACGACCGCACCGCTTACGGTCAGGGCGTGGCGGATGAATTTACCAAGGGCGTCAAGGCCGCCGGCGGCACCATAGTGGCCAGCCAGTACACCAACAACAAGGCAACCGACTTCAACTCCATCCTGACGTCGATCAAGGGCAAGAAGCCCGACATCATTTTCTTCGGCGGCATGGATGCAGTCGGCGGCCCGATGTTGCGCCAGATGAAGCAGCTGGGCATCAATGCCAAATTCATGGGCGGCGACGGCATCTGCACCGGCTCGCTGCCGGGCCTGGCTGGAGCCGCGCTGGGCGATAACCAGGTCGTCTGCGCCGAAGCGGGTGGCGTACCGGATGCGCGCAAAAAAAGCGTGGAAGATTTCCGCGCTGCGTACAAGAAGCGCTTTGGCGTAGACGTGGTCTACACCGCAGCCTATGCCTACGATGCAACCAACGCTGCGGTCGAGGCAATGAAGAAGGCCAATTCGTGGGAACCTGCCAAATACCTGCCTGAGCTGGTAAAGAGCAATTACCCGGGCATTACCGGCACCATCGCCTTCGATGCCAAAGGCGACATCAAGGATGGCGCCCTGACGCTCTATACCTTCAAGGGCGGCAAGCGCGAAATGCTGGCAGTCACCAAGTAAATCTGCCGGCTTTTCATGCCAGCCTCGCGATTCAAAACCGCGAGGCTTTTTCATTTCACGCAACGTATAGGCAAAAATAAAGCGCTAATAAAAGCGCTTTATTTTTTGCTGCAGCATCGCTGGTTTCAACGACCTGCTTTTAACAAGCTTATTTCAGCGACAACACCCACTTCACCAGCGTGCGTGCATCGGCTTCGTTCAATTGCGCATTGGCTGGCATAGGCACTGTGCCCCAAACGCCGCTACCGCCCTTCAACACTTTTTGCACCAGTTTGTCTTCAGCGCCTTTTTGACCGGCGTATTTTGCGCCTACATCTTTAAAAGCTGGGCCCAAGACCTTGTTCGTCACCGAATGGCAAGCCATGCAGTTTTTTGCTTTCGCCAGATCGGCGTTAGCCAGCGCAACATTCGATACACCTGCAGCCAGAACCAGACCTACCAACAAAGTACGCTTCATGTTTTTCTCCACAAGATTGATTGCGGCTATTCTACCCCGTTTCAGGCAGACGATAAATCAGCCGCTACAGTTACAACGCAAGCATAGCATCCAGGTTGACAACAGCAATTGACCATTACACTTTTTCACAATATGCTGCATCGAAACAGGAGAAGCCATGCCCCTCATTATCGCAATCGTATTGCTGTCGGTTTTGAAATACCTTGAAATCGGCCCGCTAGACAATCTGTCATGGTGGTGGATAGTCGGCCTGTTCGTCCTCGCCTTTCTCTGGTTCGAGTTTTTCGAACGCATGCTCGGTCGCGACAAGCGCAAGGCGCATGAACAACTGGAAAAAGCGCGCAAGGAACGTATCAAAAAAACATTCAAATAAGCTGCGCACTTGCTCACCAATTGAAAAAATCACGCGACTTGCGGCAGCATCCAAATTAATTATTAAATTACAAAATGCGATATTAAATTGGCATTTTGCATTTGATAACAAGTCAGGTCCTGTAAAAGTCTGGTCGATCCCTGCCCTTCAATCGCGATGACTTGCCAGGTCATCACGCATTGCCAGCGCATCAGCGCGCGATTTTTTTACAGTATCGCGTCCAAAGCCTTGGCCAGGTTTGCTACGGTGCGCTCGATGTTATGCAGCTTGTCCAGCCCAAACAGCCCGACGCGGAAGGTCTTGAAGTCGGCCCGTTCATCGCATTGCAAGGGCACGCCCGCTGCAGTCTGCAAACCCGCTTCAGCAAATTTTTTGGTGGACTGTATGCCGTCATCGTTGGTGTAACTCACCACCACGCCCGGGGCTTGAAAGCCTTCTGCCGCTACGCTCTTGAATCCCTTAGATTCCAGCAGTGCGCGCACTCTGTCGCCCAGCTCCTGTTGCTCGGCACGGACCTTGTCGAAGCCGTAGGCGGCCGTTTCTTCCATCACGTCGCGCAGGATGGTCAACGCATCCGTCGGCATCGTGGTGTGGTAGGCGACGTTACCTTGTTCGTACGATTCCATAATCTGCAACCACTTGCGCAAATCGCAGGCGAAGCTGGTGCTTTGGGTGGAGTCGATTTTTTCACGGGCGAGTGCGCTCAACATCACGAAGGCGCAGCCTGCAGATGCGCTCCAGCCTTTTTGCGGCGCGCTGATCAGGACGTCGACGCCGATCGCCTGCATGTCGACCCACAAGGTGCCGGAGGCAATGCAATCCAGCACGAACAAGCCGCCCACTGAATGCACGGCATCGGCCACTTTGCGCATATAGTCGTCTGGCAGGATGATACCGGCAGCGGTCTCCACGTGCGGTGCAAACACCACCGCCGGTTTGCTCGCCTTGATCGCAGCCACCACTTCGTCCACCGGCGGCGGCGCATAGGCGGCCTGCGGGGAGTCATTTACCGGGCGCGCCTTCAATACCGTGGTACCGGAAGGAATGCTGCCCATGTCCAGGATCTGGCTCCAGCGGAAGCTGAACCATCCGTTGCGGATGACCAGGACTTGTTGGTTGTTCGCGAACTGGCGCGCCACCGCCTCCATGCCGAAGGTCCCGCTGCCGGGTATCACAACAGCCGACTGCGCCTTGTAGACTTGTTTCAGGGTCCTGGAAATGTCTTTCATCACGCCCTGGAAGCGCTGCGACATATGGTTGATCGCTCGGTCGGTATAAACGACGGAGTATTCGAGAAGACCGTCGGGATCGACGTTGGGTAGTAGACCTGGCATGTTTGCTCCAGCAATAGTGAATCAGATTCGGATTGGCCAAGAATCATATGGCCAGGAATGCGACAAAGGGCGGATTTTACCGCTTGTGCCAGTCAATGCCAGTCATTCCATTCATTTGTTTTCGAGAGTACACCAGCAACAGAAGCCGCGCTTAAGCAGGCTGGCTGACTCTCGCGAGCTTTCATTCCTTTACCTGCCCCGGCAGATCGAGTTCATACGCCTGAGCGATGCGGGCCACCAACCCGGAGACACTGACATTGCCGAGTTGCAGCGCTTTTGGTTCGATCGAGGTGTCAGACACCACCATGGTGAGAAACTGCGTCATGTCCTCGCCGATTTTTTTGTCGAGAGGAATCCGCGTCGCGGGCGCCAGCAGTTGCGAAAGGCGCAGCACATCGTTGAGATGCTTGCGCACATCCCTGGCGTCCACCATGGCGCCCTGCTCTTTCCGCGCGTTCAGGTCTAGCCACGCGATCGCTTTCAACGGGATCAACCGGTCCTCTCCCACCCACGGCAGGCCACCGACTTCGCGGCGTCCTGCCACGATGAATGCGTAATAAGCCTCGTCCAACAGGATGGCGGACAGGCTGGAGATGGCTTCGTCAAGCGGTATCGGTGTAAGCCGACTGCCTTCGGCCGGGTGCAATCCATCGGGTGCTCGCGCGAACAGTTCGACCATCGTTGGGTAGCGGTCATTAGCGGGTTTCTGGAATCGATAGAATATCGGCTTGCCCGTATCGCTGGCTTGGCGAATCTCGTATCCCCCAGCCTCGACGAACTTCCAGAAGGCCTGGCCAAAGGCAGCGGTCAGCGCCTCGACGTGCAGAACGATATCAAGGTCCTTGGTAGCGCGGAACTCCAGCCCAGCCTGTTCCATGGTCAAGCTGGCGGCCGTGCCACCGATCAAGATGTACTGGTCAGAGTAATCCGCAAACCAGCCTTGGAATACATCCAGCCCTCTTACCATGGCACTTGCCCTTTCAGCTCGTCCAGCGCTAGCTGGATACGTTCATCCGGGTTGTCTTGCAGGCTGAGTATGAGCGAGAGCGGGTCAACTGCGACGGCGCCAGGCAACAACGCCGGGCTGTAGGTCCACAACTGCCATTCGCGCGCACCGGCAACGGGTTCTGGCAAGGCCTGAATACCTGCGTCGGTCGCCGTCTTCCATTCTTCGGCGCTTAGTGCGTACACCGGCCACCTGGGCTCGGTGAGCATCGAATAGTGCGCCAGCGCGCTCATGCCGGCCAACCGGCCCAGTTGACTGGTCATGGGGTCTTCAGCAATCACCCAGACTGTCCGCCTGACCGGAGTGCGCAACACGGGCTTTGCCCTCTCCCATGTCTGCTGTGGTCGCTGCTCCATGCGCAGCCAGCGGAACCGTCCCACGGTGTACGCGGTTGCGAGTCCTGCCGCAGTCAGTTCCTTGACCACGCGGGACAGGGTCATGGGCGTGTAGCCCAAGGCGACCGCAAGCTTCGAAGCTTGCCATTCGGCCTGCCAGGGCTGGTGCAGCAGAGCCGTAATCAGCATGGCCTGCGCGGAAGGGCTCAGCACAGATTGCGCGGTTGGTGAGCGTCGCCGGAAGTACTCACGAAGGTCGAGACCCAAGTCCGGCAGATAGAGTTGATTGCCTGGGACGATAAACGGGATTTTTTGTTCGATCAGCCGTCGGCGTTCGTAGGAGGCCAAGGCACCCGTGACGTAGACCGCCGGCTGTCCAGCCACCGCCATTACCTTGTCCAACCACGTTCGGATCTCGCTGAGAGACTGTCTTTCTTCAGTACGTCCCATTGCCAGCAGAATGGGCTGTCCCAGCAGTTCAATCTCCCCGAACTGAAATGCAGCCTGCAGGAAGTATGGCAGCTCGTTTGCTCGCGCCCACGGCTTGACGCTGGGTGTGGGAATACCCAAGATGTCGTGGAGGTATTGTCGAACGGCGGTAGCGAGGAGCAACATGGATGATTCGCCAATTAAGCAATTTTTCGCACGATAACATAACGAGTGTTATCGTGCGAAATTTTTGTTATCGGACAGAATCAATGTCAAGAGGTGGCGCGTCCTGGACATTGTCACTCGCGGCGAAGCCTTCGCGGATGCCAAACCAGCGTCGATTGGATCGCTTTCGAATGCCGGCGTGAAACGCTATCGAATCACTCCCACTCAATCGTCGCCGGCGGCTTGCCCGAAATGTCATACACCACCCGGTTAATACCGCGCACTTCATTGATGATGCGGTTCGACACCTTGCCCAGCAACTCATGCGGCAGGTGCGCCCAATGCGCGGTCATGAAGTCCTGTGTCTGCACGGCGCGCAGCGCAACGACGAACTCGTAGGTCCGGCCGTCGCCCATCACACCGACCGAACGCACTGGCAGGAACACGGCAAATGCCTGGCTGGTGGCGTCGTACCAGTTCTTGTGGAAATGGCCGACCACCCTGCCCTCGGCCAGTTCCTGCGGCAGCGGTATGGCGGTATTGCGCAATTCTTCGATGAAAATCGCGTCGGCCCGGCGCAGCAGGTCGGCGTATTCTTTTTTTACTTCACCCAGGATGCGCACGCCAAGGCCCGGCCCGGGGAACGGGTGACGGTAGACCATCTCGTGCGGCAAGCCCAGCGCCACACCGAGTTCGCGCACTTCATCCTTGAACAGTTCGCGCAAGGGCTCCAGCAGTTTCAGGTTCAGGGTCTCCGGCAAGCCGCCGACATTGTGGTGGCTCTTGATCGTGTGCGCGCCCTTCTTGCCCTTGCCGGCGCTTTCGATCACGTCCGGGTAGATGGTTCCCTGGGCCAGCCAGCGCGCCTTCGGACGGCGTGCCGCTTCGGCCTGGAACACCTCGACGAATTCACGGCCGATGATCTTGCGCTTGGCTTCCGGGTCGGTGACGCCGGCCAGGTGGCCCATGAACTGGTCGGTGGCGTCGACGTGGATCACGCGCACGCCGAGGTTCTTGCCGAACATGTTCATCACCATCTGGCCTTCGTCCAGCCGCAACAAGCCGTGATCGACGAACACACAGGTCAACTGGTCGCCAATCGCGCGGTGGATCAGTGCCGCCGCCACGCTGCTGTCGACGCCGCCTGACAGGCCGAGGATCACTTCATCGGTGCCGACCTGCTGACGGATCGACTCCACCGCCTCGCTGATGTAATCGGGCATGTTCCAGTCCGACTGGCAGCCGCAGATTTCATGGACGAAACGATTCAGGATCGCACGGCCCTGCTGGGTGTGCGTCACTTCGGGGTGGAACTGGACCGCGTACATCCGGCGCTGTTCGTCGGCCATGCCGGCGATCGGGCAGCTCGGGGTCGATGCCATCAGCTTGAAGCCGGGCGGCAGGTCGATCACCTTGTCGCCATGGCTCATCCAGACCTTCAACATGCCGTGGCCGTCTTCGGTGACGAAGTCGTTGATGTCCTTGAGCAGCGCGGTATGGCCGCGCGCCCTGACCTCGGCGTAGCCAAATTCGCGCAGCTTGCCATTTTCGACCTTGCCGCCGAGTTGCTCGGCCATGGCCTGCATGCCATAGCAAATGCCCAGCACCGGCACACCAAGCTCGAATACGGCTTGCGGCACACGCGGGGTGTCGCCTTCGGTGACCGAACTCGGCCCGCCGGAGAGAATCACGCCGGCAGCGCCGTAGTTGCGCACGAAATCGTCGCTGACGTCGTAAGGGAAAATTTCCGAGAAGACGCCGGCTTCGCGCACACGGCGGGCAATCAGCTGTGTGACCTGGGAGCCGAAGTCGAGAATCAGGATTTTGGAGTGCATGGGATGGGCCGGAAATAAAAAAGCAGGGCGACACGCCGTGTCGCCCCTGGGTCTGTCAATGTCCGCGCAGGCATCGGGCGGATAGCTTACTCTGCGCGGTAGTTCGGCGCTTCCTTGGTGATCTGCACATCGTGCACATGCGACTCGCGCATGCCGGCCGAGGTGATTTCGACGAACTCGGCTTTTTCGCGCAGCTCATCGATCGTGGCGCAGCCGCAGTAGCCCATCGACGAACGCACGCCGCCGACGAGCTGGTAAATGATCGCCAGCACGCTGCCCTTGTAGGCCACGCGCCCCTCGATGCCCTCTGGCACCAGCTTGTCGGCATTATTGGCAGGGTCCTGGAAATAGCGGTCTGCCGAGCCGTCCGCCATTGCGCCCAGGCTGCCCATGCCACGATAGGACTTGTAGCTGCGGCCCTGGTACAGGATGACTTCGCCCGGCGCTTCTTCGGTGCCGGCAAACATGCTGCCCATCATCACGGTGGATGCGCCGGCGGCCAGCGCCTTGGACACGTCGCCTGAAAAACGCACGCCGCCGTCCGCAATGCAGGGCACGCCGGTGCCGGCGAGCGCCAGCGACACATTCGAAATCGCCGTGATTTGCGGCACGCCGACGCCGGCTACGATGCGGGTGGTGCAAATCGAGCCAGGGCCGATGCCGACCTTGATGCCGTCGGCGCCATGATCCACCAGCGCCCGCGCCGCTGCCGCCGTGGCGACATTGCCGCCAATGACTTCAACCTGCGGATAGTTCTGCTTGACCCACCTGACGCGCTCCAGCACGCCGCGCGAGTGGCCGTGCGCTGTGTCGACCACCAGCACGTCGACGCCGGCTTTCACCAGCAGCTCGATGCGCTCTTCATTTTCCGGGCCCACGCCGACGGCGGCGCCCACCCGCAGTTTGCCGTGTTCATCCTTGGCAGCCGACGGATGCTCGGTGGATTTCTGGATGTCCTTGACGGTAATCAGGCCGCGCAGTTCGAATTCGTCATCGACCACGATCACCCGCTCAAGCCGGTGCTTGTTCATCAGCCGCTTGGCTTCGGCGGGGTCGGCGCCCTCCTTGACGTACACCAGTTTTTCACGCGGCGTCATCTTGACACGCACCGGCGCATCGAGTTCTTCCTCGAACCGCAGGTCGCGATTGGTAATGATGCCGA
The DNA here is from genome assembly GCF_030645555.1 of Herminiimonas sp. Classification (GTDB taxonomy): domain Bacteria; phylum Pseudomonadota; class Gammaproteobacteria; order Burkholderiales; family Burkholderiaceae_D; genus Oxalicibacterium. The sequence continues at coordinate 1,638 of NZ_JAUSME010000137.1, read as the reverse complement.
TGACCTTCTTGCCTTCGACCACCGGGAAACCGCTGATGCCGTGTTGCTGGCTCAAGGCAATCACGTCGCGGATCTTCATGTCGCCGGGCACCGTGATCGGGTCGCGCACGACACCGGACTCAAAACGCTTGACCTTGGAGACTTCCCGCGCCTGTTCGCGCGCTGTCAGGTTCTTGTGGATGATGCCGATGCCACCTTCCTGCGCCATGGCGATGGCAAGGCGTGCTTCGGTAACCGTGTCCATGGCAGCCGAGATCAGTGGAATGGACAAGGCGATATTGCGGGTCAGGCGGGTATCAAGCGAGGTATCCTTGGGGAGGATGGCCGAGTAGGCCGGCACGAGCAGCACATCATCGAACGTGAGTGCTTTCTGGAGTAGACGCATGGCGTTTCCTGTTGGCGCAAAATCGAATTATACAGAAATACATCACTCGGGACTCGCTGGCAGCGCTATCTTGGACGCCGAATTGACGGCGCGCGCAAAGCATGGCGAAATCAGCCTGTCGATGAAAAACAGGGGAGCAGGCATGCAGCCAGGCGGCGCAGGACGGGTAAGGAAATGGATCGTGTTGTGCGGCGCTGCTGTTTGCTGCAGCATGGCCTGGGGCCAGTATGTGTGGCTCAATGAAAAAGGCGTGAAGCAATACTCGGACAAGCCACCGCCGCCTTCCGTGCCCGACAGCCGGATTATCAAACCAGCCAGGAATGCAGGGACGCAAGCGGCATCCGCGCTCGCATCTCCACCGGCTCCAGCGGCGGGCGATGCGCCGGCCAGGCCGGCAGATGCAGCAACGCAGGCCGGGGGCAAGGCCGCGCCGACGATAGCCGAGCGCAACGCCGACTTCAACAAGCGCCGCGCGCAGCAGGCCGAGGCGGAGAAGAAAACGGCTGACCAGCAAAAGCTGGCGCAGGAAAAAGCAAGCAATTGCGAACGCGCCGCCAGCTACAAGCGCAGCCTGGAATCGGGTGCGCGCATAGCGCGGGTCGGCAAGAATGGCGAACAGGCGTTCATCAGCGATGAACAGCGTGCGCAGGAGATCAAGGAAGCATCGAAGCTGCTGGAGGGATGCGCATAGCCTGCGCTGCGGCAGATCGGGTCAGGGCTTGCTGCGCGCCGCCTTGACTGCCCTTCTGCGCCGCGCGTCCTTCGGGTCCGCCACCAGCGGGCGATAAATTTCAATCCGGTCACCCTCGCGCACTGCGGCATCGAGCGGCCTGAGCTTGCCATGCACGCCGACCTTCAGCACGCCCAGGTCGAGCCCAGGCAACTGTTGCAGCAGGCCGCACGCGCCGATCGCCTGTTGCAGGCTGGTCCCGGGGGCCACCCGCAGTTCGTGCAGGAATACGCGCTCCGGTGTCGCATAACAGACCTCTACCCGTACGGTTTCCTGGTCGGGCGCCGGGTCAGTCATGGGTGTCATCCATAGACGGTTTCGGCGCGCTTGCAAAACGAATCGACGAAACTGTTGGCAATCATGCCAAACACCGGTCCGATGATCTGTTCCAGCAAGCGGCTGGAAAATTCATAGTGCAGCTCGAATTCGATCTTGCAGGCATCGGCGCGCAGGGGCTTGAAGGTCCAGGCGCCATCCAGTTTGCGGAACGGCCCTTCCAGCAGCGACATTTTCATGCTGGTCG
>NZ_JAUSME010000130.1 GCF_030645555.1 Herminiimonas sp. | reverse complement strand
GACGATAGCAGTACGATTCGTCGCTCAGCAGAGATATTTCTCGGCCAGGCGGGTTATAAAGTTGTGTTGGCGGACGACGGCTTTGACGCGCTCGCCAAAATGAATGACCACAAGCCCGCACTTATTTTCTGCGATATCTTGATGCCTCGTCTTGATGGTTATCAGACCTGCGCACTCATCAAGAAAAGTGCCAAATTCCATGCAACGCCAGTCATCATGCTGTCGTCCAAGGATGGTTTGTTTGACCGTGCGCGCGGCGCCATGGTCGGCTCCGATGCTTATCTCACCAAGCCATTCACTAAAGATAGTCTGCTCAAAACCGTGCGCGAATACACGGTGGAAGCAGTTGCAAAATAATTTTGATTTAAAGGTTTCAGATGGCTATCCAAAAAATCCTTATCGTCGACGACTCTCCGACTGAGCGTTATTTTCTGACCGATATACTGGTGAAAAAAGGTTTTTCCGTTTCCACTGCCGAAAATGGCGAGGAAGCAATGTTGAAGATCAAGGCAGACAAGCCGCAATTGATCTTGATGGATATCGTGATGCCGGGTCAGAACGGTTTTCAGGTTACCCGTGCGATAACGCGCGATCCGGAAACACAAGACGTGCCTATCATCATTTGCACCAGCAAAGGCCAGGAAACTGATCGTATCTGGGGTTTGCGTCAAGGCGCGCGTGACTACATAGTCAAACCGGTTGACCCGGCCGAGCTCCTGTCAAAAATCGCCGCGCTCGGATAAGCAGCTGCTCATGAGCCAGCCTACGTCGGATATTCAAATGGACAAGGTATCCGCCAGGTCGGATATAGGCGCGCGGCGTACGCGCCTGCGCGAATTTCAGACGCAGCTGGTGGAACGGATGCAAACCGCGCGTAGCGGTGCCGATACGCGCATCAATCAACTCGGCGTGCTCATAGGTGGTGGCCGCTGGTTGCTGAACCTGCAGACTGCAGGTGAAATTGTCTCGGTCGGCGCCATTACCGCAGTGCCATTGACGCAGCCGTGGTTTCTCGGCCTGACGAATATTCGCGGCAACTTGATCAGCGTGATCGATTTCGCCTGCTTCGAGGGTATGGCGCCTACGCCGATAGACAAAGACAGCCGTATCGTTGCATTTGCACCCGCGCTCGCATTCAATAGCGGATTGCTGGTGTCGCGTGTACTCGGCTTGCATAATGTCGCGGAAATGGAACAGCAAGACTATGTGCAAGATGAGTCTGCACCATGGTCGGGCAAACGTTATACAGATCGTGATTCCCAAGTCTGGACCGAGCTCGATCTTTCCTTAGTGATACAAAATCCTCAATTTTTGCACGTCGGTCTATGAGCAGTCCGGGAGCGATAACCCGGGCGCAGTATAAACAGAATCAGGAGAACCAGTATGGCGTTTAAATTACCTCTTTCCAAAAATAAAAAAGAGGCGGCCGCACAGGGAGCGGATGCTCACAGCGACGCACCGGTCGATACCATGACGCCAGTCGATGCCAAGGCTATGCGCACTGCGCGTGCCAATGTCAATCCGAATGCGACCTATATTGGTGACGTCCTGCAGAAAAGCGGTGATATTCGTCTGCCGCTGATCGGCAAACTGCCACTCCAGCAACAGGTTCGCATACTCTTGATCACGCTCGGATCCTCACTGGTCCTGGGTGCCGTATTCGTGTGGCTCAATGCAGACAATTCGGCATTGACGTCGACGCAGACGCAAATTGCCGGCGATGCGCTGATGCACTCGCAGCGGGTTGGTAAGGCAACGCCGAATGCGATTCAGGGTAACAAGGAAGCATTCAAGCAATTGGCTGATAGCCGCAAGGAATTCAATAACGATTTGACGGTATTGTCCAAAGGCGGCGTATATCAGGGACGCGATATCAGCGCGCCGAATGCGCAAATGAGTGCAATGCTGCAGGAAACGCAAAAATTGTGGGCTGGCTCGGACAAGGCAGCGGCCACGATCATCAAACTGGAAGGCCCTTTGACCGGCTTCGGCGCCACGCTGGAAGTATTGAACGGCATTTCGCCTAACCTGCTGGAACTGACTGAACAGATTTCAACGATGAAATCGCAGAGCGGCGCCTCGCCGCGTGAAATCGCTGCAGCGGGCCAGCTGGTCATGCTGACCCAGCGTCTGGCGCGCAGTGCGAATGAATTCCTGAGTTCGGAAGGCGTGAACCCGGAAACCGCCTTCTTGCTGGGCAAGGATACCAACACTTTCCGCGATATCACCGATGGCTTCCTGAATGGTAGCGAAGTGCTGCGTCTGAGCAAGACGACGGAACCGGATACGCGTGAAAAACTGGTCGAGTTGCAGGCTGCATTTGCCGACTATCAAAAATCGATTGCCCTGATTCTGGGTAACCTGCAAAACTTTATCGCAGCAAAACAGGCGCAGGAATTGATCTTCAAGGAAAACGAAGCCTTGAAGCAGCGCCTGACCGAGCTGCAGCAAAGCTATCGTACCCAGCAGGATTCGCTGACATTGTCGTTCTGGCTGATGCTGGTGAGCGTATTCACGGCGCTGATGGCTGCGGCCGGCATCGCACTGGTGCTGTTGCAGGATAGCCGTAACCGAACCAACGAAGCGGATGCGCGTCGTCTGGAAGCGGAAGGCCAGCGTCTCGAAGCGCAAAAGATGGAAGAAGAGGCGAAGCAGGCCAACGACCAGAACCAGGCTGCTATTTTGCGTCTGATGAATGAATTGCAGGAAGTGGCCGATGGCGACTTGACCATACAGGCCACGGTGTCCGAAGACATCACCGGCGCGATTGCCGACTCGGTCAACTATACGGTGGAAGAGTTGCGCGGTCTGGTCGGACGCGTGACGAATACGGCGGAACAGGTGACGTCGGCATCGAACACGGCGCAGAATATTTCCACCGAATTGCTGGAAGCGTCGCAAAAACAATCGCGCGACATTCAGGAAACCGGTCAGGCGGTACTGGAAATGGCGGTACAGATTACCGACGTATCCAAGTCTGCCAATGAATCGGCGGAGGTTGCGCGCCAGTCGGTGACGGCGGCGGAGGAAGGTTCCCGCGCGGTGGAAAATGCGATCAAGGGTATGAACGAGATCCGCGAGCAAATCCAGGAAACCTCGAAACGAATCAAGCGTCTGGGTGAATCGTCGCAAGAGATTGGCGAGATCACCGAACTGATTTCCGATATTACCGAACAGACCAACGTGCTGGCGCTGAATGCGGCAATTCAAGCCGCTTCAGCCGGCGAAGCGGGACGCGGTTTCTCGGTGGTGGCGGAAGAGGTGCAGCGTCTGGCGGAACGTTCAGGCGAAGCAACCAAGCAGATCGGCGCGCTGGTGCGTACCATTCAAACCGATACTCACGATGCGGTTGCCGCTATGGAAAAATCGACGCAGGGTGTGGTCGAGGGTGCGAAGCTGTCCGATGCTGCCGGTGCGGCGCTGTCCGACATTCGACGCGTTTCGAATCGCCTGGCGGAACTGATTCAAGGCATTTCATCGGCGACCGAGCAGCAGGCGACATCGGCCAACGGTGTGGCGCAGAATATACAAGGCATTTTGACCGTGACCGAACAGACGCAAGAGGGTACGCAGCAAACTGCGAACTCGATTCGCGAATTGTCGAAGCTGGCCGAAGAACTCAAAAACTCGGTATCACGGTTCCGTGTAACGGCTTGATATAGCGTCGTGTGCCTTGGTCGCGTCCTGGACGCGGCTGGTTTTGCAGGCACGCAGTGGTTTGAGGCTCAACAGCAATTGCGGTGATCAGTTTGCCTGGCGATTGATCACCCCGCACCCGCGAGGCAGTCATGAATACCCCTACTTCCTCTGTGCCGCAAGGTAACAAGGACAACTTCGATACCGGCCCGCTGTCGTGGGTCATAGCTGAAATCGGCGAGGCGCTGACGCGTTCCAAAGTGGCGCTGGGCGAAGCCTTGACGCAGGATGCCGAAACCCAGTCCACCACCTTGCGTCATGCAAAAACGTATTTGCATCAGGCGCATGGCGCATTGCAAATGGTGGATGTCGATGGTGTCGCCATCATTACTGAAACGGTAGAGGATTTATTCGACCGTTTTGAATCGGGTCAGCTGACCCTGACGGCTGACAGTGTGCATGCGATCGCGCATGCCTATCAAGCCTTGCTTGAATATCTGGAAGAATTGCTGGCAGGCTTGCCGCATCAACCGGTACGCCTGTTTCCCTACTATCGCTCCCTGCTGCAAGTGCGTGGCGCCGAACGCATCCATCCTGCCGATCTGTTTTTCCCCAATCTGGCGATCCGGCCGCAGTTGCCGCCGGCATCGACGACCTTGACGCCGGATGACTACGTCGCCTTGCGCAAGCGTTTTGAGCGCGCCTTGCTGCTGTTCCTGAAAGATGCGGATGGCGGTTCTGGAGCGGCAAGTGCAAAAACCATGCGCGACATCGTCCTGCGTGTCGAGCAGGCACAAAACACGCAGCAGGCGCGCAGCTTCTGGTGGGTCATGCATGGCTTTGCCGATGCAGTATCGGCTGGCCAGGTGCCCAACGAGCTGTATGTCAAACAACTGTTCGCGCGTATCAATTTACAGATCCGTCGCCTGAGCGAGGGATCGTCCAGCATCACTGAAAGATTGCTGCGCGACGCCTTGTTTTTCATCGCCCGCGTTGCGCAACCTTCGGCTGCCATCCAGCAAATCAGGACTGCATATCAGCTCGATGGTGTGGTACCTACCGATTATGAAAAGAAGCGTTATGGCCAGATCGATGCGCAGGCCCTGGCTGCCGCCAAGGAAAGGCTGACGCAAGCCAAGAATTTATGGAATCGCATCGCTGGTGGCGATGCCAGCGTGGCGCAGGCATTCGAGCGGGAAATGACGGGATTGGCCGAGGCCGGCAATCACTTGAACGCTCCGGCATTGGCAAAATTATTGCGCGAACTCAGCGGTATCGCGCGTCATGCTGCGCACTCGCGCCCGGGCGACAGCCTGAGCCTGGAAATTGCAACCAGCCTGTTGTTTGTGGAAAATGCGCTGCAGCAGATCAGTCATTTGTCGGATGATTTTGCCGAGCGTGCCGATGCCGTGACGGCGCGTCTGCTGTCTGCAGTATCTGGCGAAACGCTGACGCATACGGCCGCATGGCTGGACGACATGTCGCGGGAAGCGCAGGAGCGGCAAACCATGGCGGCGCTGGCAGGCGAAATGCAATCCAGCCTGCGTCAGGTCGAAAAAATGCTGGATGAATATTTCCGCGATCCGGAACAGCGTGCCGGTCTGTCGGAGATAGACACTGTCCTGTATCAAATCAGCGGTGCGCTGTCCGTCCTGGGCCATGAAGATGCGGTGCGTGCCGTGCAGCATACACAGGCGGCGGTACGCCGCTTTATCGATGCCGAAGAAGTACCGGCGGTGCAGGAATTCGAGCAGGTTGCACAGAACGTCGGTGCATTGAGTTTCTTCATCGAGACGCTGCAGCTGCATCAGGATGGCGTCAAGAATCTTTTCTCGTTCGACGACAAGCTCGGCATATTTCGCGCCAACCTGACGGAAAAAAACACCAGTTCGAATGCGGCGCTGGACGTGATCGTCACGCCATTATCGCAGGCTGAAAACACGATTCCCAGGACAGCTGTTGCGCAGGCGCCGGATTTGCCAACGGTAGAGGCAGAGCTCGCCTATCACCAGAAGCAGTCGGAAGAACTGGCGATTTCGCTGGCGGCCGAGCCGAGCAATCCCTTGCTGCAGGAACAACTCAAGGAGTCGCTCGAGCAAGTCCGTCTCGATGCCACGCTGGTGGACAATCCGGAAGCCAATGACAGGGCGCGTGCAGTCATTGACATGCTCGAGCACCCGGACTTTGTCGCATCACATGACGCGATGGAAGATATTGCGCTGGCAACGGCACCAGTGAAAAGTGCATCACATGTGGAAGAAATTGCGCCGCTGGTTGCGCCTGCTACCGACGAGGCAGTCGATGCCGAGTTGCTGGAAATTTTTCTGTCTGAAGCAGTAGAAGTGCTGGATTGCGTCAAGCAGACGATCCCGGACTCGCGCAATGCGCCGCACAACCAGGAATTCCTGACCACTTTGCGCCGCTCGTTTCACACGCTCAAAGGCAGTGGTCGCATGGTCGGCCTGGTCACATTTGGCGAAGCGGCGTGGCATGTCGAGCAGGTATTGAATTTGCGCCTGTCTGAAACACGCGGCGGCGACCCGGATCTGTATGCGTTGCTGGAGACGGCCGTGCAAGTGCTGGATGCATGGGTCGACGACCTGCAGACGCAAGGCCGCTCCGATCGCAGCGGTCGTGCACTGATCAATGCTGCCGAGCGCTTAAAGAATGGTGCAGCTTTCCATTACGATGCACTGGAAGAGTCATCACCAGCGGCTCAGACCGAGGAATTGGCAACACCGGCGACTGAGAATGGCGCAGCCGAAGAAACGGCAGCGGACAGCGCGGCTGACTTCAGTGGAGAACTCGCGGCGACCGAAGCCGAAGAGCTGCAGTTGTGCGATGAAGAACTGGCCCAGTTCCATACCTTCAATGCAACGGCAGAGCCGGCTGCGGATGTCGACCAGACGCCTGCGGCAAATGAACTCGATCA
>NZ_JAUSME010000112.1 GCF_030645555.1 Herminiimonas sp. | reverse complement strand
CCGCTTCGCGGGCCGGCAAGCGCCGACTTTCCACACCAAGGCATAAGCAAAGCAGAAATTGGTATTTCCGCTTTGCGCCATGAATTCCTAGACTGCGTTCCTCCCTGTTGCAGGAATACCTCGCATGTCCATCGGTTCCCGCCGCTTCCACGTCCTGCCCGGCTTCCACCTGACGCTGGGCTACACGATCGCCTATCTGTCGCTGATCGTGCTGATTCCGCTCTCGTCGATCTTGCTGAAGACGATGGCGCTGAGTTTCGAGCAGTTCTGGGCCATCGTCACCGCGCCGCGCGTGGTGGCCTCTTTCAAGCTGTCCTTCGGCGCCTCGCTGATCGCCGCCGCGATCAATGCGCTGTTCGGCCTGATGCTGGCCTGGTGCCTGGTGCGCTACCGCTTTCCCGGCAAGAAGCTGATCGACGCGCTGGTCGACCTGCCTTTCGCGCTGCCCACCGCGGTGGCCGGCATCGCGCTGACGGCGCTGTATGCGCCCAAGGGCTGGATCGGCTCGCTGCTTGAACCGCAAGGCATCAAGGTCGCCTTCACATCGCTGGGCGTGCTGGTGGCGCTGATTTTCATCGGCCTGCCTTTCGTCGTGCGCACCGTGCAGCCAGTGCTCGAAGACCTCGAAACCGAGCTGGAGGAAGCCGCCGCCAGCCTCGGCGCCCGGCGCTGGCAGACCTTCCGCCATGTCTTGCTGCCGATCCTGACACCGGCCCTGCTGACCGGCTTCGCGCTGGCCTTCGCGCGCGCCGTCGGCGAATACGGCTCGGTGATATTCATCGCCGGCAACATGCCCATGGTCTCGGAAATCGCGCCGCTGATGATCATCACCAAGCTGGAGCAATACGATTACGAAGGCGCCACCGCGATCGCCCTGGCGATGCTGATCCTGGCCTTCGTCCTGTTGCTGGCGATCAATCTGCTGCAAGGCTGGAATGCCGCGCGGCGCACCCGCAAAGCGGGAGGGAAGTCCTGATGGCCGCCGCTGCCGCACTGCACGCACCGGCGGCCGGCGTAAATTCGCTGGGGCATTTCGACTACCAGGCCAGCCCAGCCACGCGCGAGGCGCCCTGGCTGCGCTGGACGCTGCTGACACTCGCGCTCGGCTTCTTCGCCTTCTTCCTGCTGCTGCCGCTGGTCGCGGTCTTTTTCGAGGCCTTGCGCCGCGGCTGGGGCACTTACCTCACGGCGCTGACCGATCCGGACGCGTTGTCGGCAGTCCGCCTGACGCTGCTCGCCGCCGCGATCAGCGTGCCGCTTAACCTGGTGTTCGGCATTTCCGCGGCCTGGGCCATCGCCAAGTTCGAGT
>NZ_JAUSME010000068.1 GCF_030645555.1 Herminiimonas sp. | reverse complement strand
CACGCCAGCCAGCGAGGCCGGTGCGATCATGTTGGTCAACACTTCAAATGCATCGTGCTGGATGATGCGCAGGTTGGTCAAACCCTGTTCGCCTATCTGTTTCAGCAGGCTGCCTACGCCCGGCGTATGCACTTCCACCCCGATGAAATTCTTTTCCGGCATGCTGGCTGCGATCTTGGCGGTCGTCTCACCCATGCCGAAACCGATTTCAAATATCGTCGGCGCACTGCGGCCGAATGCCAGCTCCACATCCAGCGGCGCTTTTGCATAGGGAATGAAAAATTGCGGCCCCAGCTCTTCGATGGAGCGCGCCTGCGCTGTCGACAGGCGTCCGGCACGCGTGACGAAACTGCGTATGCGATGGTCGGTCGGATCGTAAAAAAGCGGCTTGTTGTGCCCGTCGTCGGATTTGTTATCGGTCATGCTGAAGTGGTCGGTTAATGCTGCAGATTGAGTCTGTATCGTCGCCAGTGAAACAGGCACCGGCAAGTCGGGGCGCCTGACGGCGAATTGGAGCGGGTAGAGGGGATCGAACCCTCGTCTAAAGCTTGGGAAGCTTTCGTTCTACCATTGAACTACACCCGCGCTAGCCGCATTTTACGCGGGTTTGCGCAACGCCAGTGAGACATCCTGCTGGAAGATGCAGATGCCTGCGACGGCCTCAGACTTGCCAGGCGCCGTTGCGGTAGACGACATCGTCGTCCAGATAGACGGCTTGCGTGACGGCAAAGACATCCACGTGGTAACGGGCCGTTGCACGTTTGATATTGGGTTTGTTATACACGCCGTGTTTGGCGCCCAGCGACAGATGGATGCCACACATGCGCTCGTAGGTGCCGATATCGCTGACCAGGCGCTCCTGCGTAAAGGCACGGTTCATGCCAAAGCCCAGCTCACGCAACCATACTTCCCCTTCATCGGCGCGGATATTGGCCAGCACCTGGTCGAACTCGGGTGTCGAATCGATCACATCGCTGACGCGGCCCTTGCTGATGACGAGGGTGATAGGCCGCTCGGGTTTGTTGACTTGAAAGGCCGTATCGCCAAAAACAAAAATGCGCACGCGCCCATTGACCGCTTCCAGGTCCAGTGCTTCGGTGAATACTTCACCGATAGGGAACTGGCCGCCGACGTTGTTCATGCCGCTGTAGTCGCCTATGTTCAGCTTGGCCGGCTCGAATGGCGATGCAAAGACCAGGCGTTCACCGCCACTGTCGACGACGCCAGAGCTGGCGCGGTCTATGCGCGCCTTCAATGCCTGGCCGACGCCGCGATAATAGGCCGGGTCGTAGGCCAGCGATGCGATGTAATACAGGGCTTCTTCCCCATGCATGCGCGACAGGTGCGGATGTTCGATCACCTTGAGCGCACGCTTGAAGAGTTCTATCCGTATGCGGAAAGCCTCAAGGCGAAAACTGGTGGATTGAATCAGTATCACCAGATCGCCGGCTGCCAGCGTTGCAAACGTGGCAAGCACAGCCTCCGGCGAGACTGCATCGAAGTCGATGAATGTCGCCGTGGGCAGGCAGCGCCGGTAAGCTTCCGTGAGGGCAACGGCGAGTTCGCAGCGCGCATCCGACACCACCACGGCAGCATGCGGCAGGCGATGCTCGATTGCGATCGCCAGTACGTCGCGCAGATGCTGTTGCGCCGCGTCTATCGCCGCATCGGTGATCGTGCTGGCGGGGCGCTGGTTTGCTTCTACGTGCGCAAGCGGGAGAGTCATGATTTACTTATAGAAGGTAGGGTAGGTCAGCGGCAGAAAGCGCAGCGTTGCAGGTGCTGCCATTTTCTGCCGTATGAGCATTTTAGTCTACGATCAGTGCGTCCCATATTACTTCTTGTCTTCGCCTTCATCGATTTGCAGCGGCGGCAATGCCCTGGTTTTCACTTGCAGCACGCTGCCCCAATCGGCCCAATCCAGCGATGCCTGATGGATGACGTCTGCCAGCTGTTCCTGTTCGATGCCTAGCGCGGGGCCGGATGCGCACAGTGCAGCGTACAGATGCTGCACTTGCACGTCATCGCGCGCCATGCAGATATCGGCAATGCGTGCCGCGCAGTTCAATAGCTGTACCAGCTTCTGCTGCCTGCTCTCTGCTGCAAAGCCGGATGCCTGCGGTGCTTCATGGAACAGCACGGCGTCGCAAAACAGGCGCGGAATATTCCAGTCGTTCATCATGGCGACCGCCAGACTCAGATGGTTGTAGCCGAACAATTGCGTTTCTGCCTCGGTCATCTGTTCAGGCGGGCTGTCTGCGTACTGCGTCAGCAAGCCGGAATACGCTTCCGGTCGCGCCGATGCCAGTCCGAGACGGCCTATCCCTGCCAGCAAGCCGCAGGTAAACATTTCCGCAACTGGCGCAATGCGTATGCATCCTGCCAGCGCCTGGGCGGCACAAGCCATCGCCACCGATTGTGACCAGAACTGCGCATAACTGAAATTCCTGCAGGCGCCGCTCTGATAAGACGTGAGCAGAGATATGCCAAGCACGACCTGCCGCACGGCCGCCACGCCGATCAGGATCAACACATCCGTGGTGACTGATGCGATCGGGCGCACATTGTTGCGGTTGTGCCTGTTGGCGAGCTTGATGATGCGCCCCGCAAGGACGGGGTCTGACTGGATCTGCCGGGCCAATTCCTGCAGCGATACATTTTCCTGCTGGCACAGGCGCATGATGTTGAGCCGCACACCCCTGGGCGAAGGCAGCGCATGCGCAGCCTTGAGTTCGTTGAAGTCGATAAGCTCGCTCATGCGTATTCCTGATCCTGATACCGCTCGTGTATCTGCAGCACCGCATCCCAGTCCTTGAAAAAGGCATCGACGCAGACCGGATCGAAATGGCTGCCGGCGCCATCCCTGAGCATGGCTGCGGCACGATCGACATCCCAGGCCGCCTTGTATGGCCGGGCCGACGTCAGCGCATCAAATACGTCGGCGACTGCAATGATGCGGCCATACAGCGGGATCTGCTCGCCTTTCAAGCCGTTCGGATAACCGCTGCCATCGTATTTTTCGTGGTGCGAGAGCGAGATCACGGCTGCCGTCTGCAGCAGCGGCGAGGCGCTTTCCTTGAGTATGTCGGCGCCTATTTGCGGATGGGTACGCATGATCGTCATTTCACTCTCGTCGAGCTTGCCGGGTTTGAGGAGTATCGCATCCGGGATGCCGACCTTGCCTATGTCGTGCATAGGCGCAGCATCGTAAATCATGTCTTGCTGCGCTACGCTCAAATTGAGGTTGGCAGCCAGCAGCCGTGCATAGTGGGAAAGACGCAGCAGGTGGGCGCCGGTTTCGGGGTCGCGATGTTCTGCCGCCAGTGAC
>NZ_JAUSME010000063.1 GCF_030645555.1 Herminiimonas sp. | reverse complement strand
AGCCAGGGCGTGCGTTTCGATAATTTATCGGCGCGCTTGATAGCCGCTTATCCGCAGCACTTCATCCCGGTGGGAAACGGCGGGCAAGCACCGGCCACGACAGAGGCGCCCGACGAATTTCTCGATGCGCAGCAAGCCGCTGCCCGCGACAAGAAAATCATGCTGCTCGGGGAATTCGAGTTCCGCCACTATCCTTCACCGCGCCAGGCAAAGAACAGCAGTACGGACAGGGACGTCACCATCGCCATCGACAGCCCGCTGGGGCATCGCCTGTTCAGCATCAGCGAACAAACCGGCATGCTGTTCCAGATCCACTATGAAGTAGAAGACTCACTCCTTGCGCCGCTGGAAAAAATGCTGCAACAGTATCCCAAGGCCAGGGTCATGTGGTGCCACCTCGCGCAAATACGCTATATCGAACGCACTTCCATCTACACGCCGGCCTACGTCGACTCTCTGCTCAAGCGATTTCCCAATCTGTATTTCGACACTGCGTTCGGCGACGCTGCCTCAATATACCCATTGAGCAACCAGCGGCACGCCCGCATATGGACTACCTTCGGCGGCATCAAGGATGAGTGGCGCGACCTGATCGTCGCCCATCCGCGCCGTTTTCTGTCCGCACTGGATCTGGGACAGGACAGGCTGCACCGCCTGGCCGAATACGATCAACGACACAGGGCTTTCCTGCAGCGCCTACCGGCAGAAACACGGCATGACATCGCCTACCGTAGTGCATGGTTGCTGCTGTTCGGCGAAGAATTTGCGTAAGCAGCCGCATGGCGCTAGCGATGCGCGCCGCAAAAACAAAAAGCGGTGCGCAATAATTTGCACACCGCTCTGGAAAAAGATGAAGTAAGCCGATAGGCCGGATTCTGTTACGGCGCATGAGCAAGCCCATGCGCTATGACAACCATTCCTCTAGGCCGTGAATTACTCCACGGCTCAAGCTTTCTACCCGCACGCTCCGCGAGCAACGTCAACGCGTGCCTATTTGAAATTGCTCCAGGTGGAGGTTACCGCGTTTCACCGTAACTTAATACGCTCGTCTCTGTGGCCCTATTCCTCGCCTCACGGCGGACGGCCATTAACCGTCACCCTGCTCTATGGAGTCCGGACCTTCCTCCCGCCATCACCGAAATGACAGCCAGCGGTTGTCTTGGCTTACTTCAGCCGCCATTGTAGTCCACTGCGCAGCGGGAAGTTTGAATAATGTCTTATCATGTCGGCTAAGCCATGGCGCCTATACATCAGGCCCGCGCCCTCATTCCCCGCATACCAACCAAACTCTCTGCATGAAACTGTATGAAACGCTGGCCGCCGATATTGCGCAATCCATACAGGATGGCGTATTGCAGCTCGGCGACCGCCTGCCTTCAGTGCGCCACGCCAGCGCCAGCCGCGGCCTCAGTCCATCCACCGTGTTCCAGGCTTATTACCTGCTGGAAGCGCGCGGCTTGATACGCGCGCGCGAACGCTCTGGCTATTACGTCATCGGCGACGCGCGCAAATTACCGCCGGAACCGGAACAATCATCGCAACCGGACGAGGATACTGCGCCGCTCGATATCAGCGAACGCGTGTTTGAAGTGCTGGAATCGGCCCGGATGCGCGATGTAGTGCCGCTGGGCTCGGCCTTCCCCAGCCCCCTGCTGTTCCCACTGGCCAGGCTGGCGAAAGTGATGGCAGCCAGCGTCCAGCAGCTCGATCCGTGGAGCATAGTCGACGACATGACGCCGGGCAATCCGCAACTGCGGCGGCAAATCGCCTTGCGCTACCTGGCCGATGGCTTGCACGTGCAAGCCGATGAAATCGTCATCACCAATGGTGCGCTGGATGCACTCAATCTTTGCCTGATGGCAGTCACGCGCCCGGGCGATGCGGTGCTGGTTGAGTCGCCTACTTTTTATGCAGCACTGCAATCGCTGGAGCGCAGCGGCTTGCGCGCCATCGAAGTGCCGACACATCCGCGCGAAGGCATGGACCTAGCGGCACTGGCCCGCAAGCTGGAACGCTATCAACCCAAGGCATGCTGGCTGATGACGAATTTCCAGAATCCGCTGGGCAGCCTGATGCCGGATGAAAAGAAACGCGATCTGGTAGAACTGCTGGCCAGGTACGACGTGCCGCTGATAGAAGACGACGTCTATGGCGAACTGTATTTCGGCGACAAACGACCGACGCCGGCCAAGGCTTTCGACACCAAAGGCCTGGTCATGCACTGCTCGTCTTTTTCCAAATGCCTGGCGCCCGGCTATCGCGTCGGCTGGGCAGTGCCGGGCCGCTACACGCGCGCCGTCGCGCGGCATAAACTGACCACCACGCTAGCTGCCTCGGCGCCAGCGCAAGCCGCACTCGCCGCCTATCTGGAGAAAGGCGGCTACGACAGGCACCTACGTCATTTGCGCCATACGCTGTCGGTGCAGCAGACGCAATTCATGGAAGCCATCGCGCGCCACTTCCCGCCCGGCACGCAGGCGACGCGGCCCAAAGGCGGTTATTTCATGTGGGTGGAATTGCCGGAAAATGTCAACGCGCTGATCTTGCACAGGCAGGCACTGGCGCACGGCATCAGCATTGCACCGGGACCGATTTTTTCTGCGCACCAGGGCTTTAACAATTGCATACGCCTCAATTACGGCCATGCCTGGGATGCGCGCACGGAAGCAGCACTGGCCACGCTGGGCCGGTTGGTGCATGCGCTGAGTCTGGCTATTTGATCAAGCGATCTTGCTTTTTTAAACATCACAATCCCGTCAAAAGACCGATATTTCAAACTGCTATGGTTTTTTATCCCGCTTCTGCTGCTGGATTATGCGGGCGGCGGCGCTTACCCTTGCAGTATCATGTCGTAGCTATGCAAGAAACAAGCTGTCAGGTGCCAAATCGCCGCTTGCGCATCCTGTTTTGTCAGTCATGCCTTGTTATTTTTGTCGCAACAGTTACCTCAACGCTGCACCGCGTTGCTCCAGAGACCTATTAAATGAGTGAGTTTTTCACCATGCGCAGCACTGCTTATACGCTAGCCACATCCCTACTTGTCACCTGCCTTGCATTCGGCAGCAGCATCGCCGCCAGCGCCGACAAGGGCAAAGTTCCCGATACCATCGCGCAGCGCGTCGCCGCCTGCGTCGTCTGCCACGGCAAGGAAGGCCGCGCCGGCAGCGATGGTTACTATCCGCGCATCGCCGGCAAGCCGTCTGGCTATCTGTACAACCAGTTAATCAATTTCCGTGACGGCAAGCGCACCTATCCGGTCATGACTTCGATGCTGGAAAACATGTCGGATGCGTATCTGCGCGAGATTGCCCAGTATTTCTCCGAGCAGCACCCACCTTATCCAGCACCGCAAGCTACGCAATCGAATCCGGCCGAACTGGAACGCGGTCGCATACTGGTGCACGAGGGCGACAAGGCCAAGGGCGTCCCGGCCTGTATCGCCTGCCACAGCGCAAAAATGACAGGCATGGCGCCGGCGATACCCGGCCTGGTCGGCTTGCCGCGCGATTATCTGCTGGGACAGATAGGTGCGTGGAAAATCGGCACGCGCCAGGCTGCCGCGCCCGATTGTATGGCAGAGATAGTCAAGAAAATGAGTGGTGCCGATATCAGCGCCGCTACCGCCTGGTTATCCGAGCAGCGCGTGCCGGCCGATGCAACGCCGGCGCCGGCAAGCAAAACCAAACTCCCTCTGGACTGCGGCAATCTCGCACCGTAAATAGCAAAGAAGCAAATCCATGAAACGTAAATACCTGTGGCGCGCCTGCGCGCTGTTACTGACACTCCTTGCCATCGCCATCCTCTGGCTCGTCATGGCAAACCGCAATCCCGATCTCGACCAGGCATCGGTGCCGCCAGCTAGTGCTGCCGCACAACTCGTCCAGGGCGCATACCTGGCGCGCGTGGGAAATTGCATGAGCTGCCACACTGCACGCGGCGGTAAATCCTATGCGGGCGGACGTGTCGTGCCTACGCCATTCGGCAATATCTACACATCCAACCTGACCCCGGATGCAGAAACCGGCATAGGCAAATGGAGCAATGCGGATTTCTGGCAGGCGATGCACGACGGCAAATCGAAAGATGGCAGCCTGCTGTATCCGGCCTTCCCATACACGAACTACACCCGGGTCACGCGTGCCGATAGCGATGCGATCTTCGCCTTTCTGCAAACACTGCCTGCCGTCGCGCAAAAGAATATCGAGCCTGAATTGCGCTTCCCGTACAACAACCGCTTCCTGCTCTATGCATGGCGCGCGCTGTATTTCCGCCCCGGCCAGTATGTGAATGACGACAAGCAATCGGTCGAATGGAATCGCGGCGCCTACCTGGCACAAGGCCTGGGTCATTGCAGCGCCTGCCACTCGCCGCGCGACTCTTTCGGCGGCACCGATCTGAAAGCCGAACTCGGTGGCGGCATGATCCCGGTGCTGAACTGGTATGCACCGCCGTTGAATGGCGACAAGGACAGCAGCCTCGGCAACTGGGAAGTCGAACATCTGGCCGCCTTGCTGAAAACCGGCGTCGCGCCTGGCCGTTCGGTCAGCGGCCCGATGGCGGAAGTCGTCGCCGGCAGTTTGCAACACATGCGCAATGACGATGTGACTGCGCTGGCAGGCTATCTGAAATCCCTGCCGCAACAAATCGCCGCACCGGTCGCCGCCGCAGAAAGCCTGCGCGAAGATGACAAGAAGGCGGTGATAGATGCCGGCGCCAAGCTGTATGAAAATCAATGTGCCAGCTGCCACCAGGCATCCGGTACCGGCGTGCCGTCAGTGTATCCGGCACTGGCCGGCAGCCGCGCCATCACCACCCCGGTGGCGACAAATGCGATACGCATGGTCTTGCACGGCGGCTATGCGCCTAGCACCAGCGGCAATCCGCGCCCATACGGGATGCCGCCATTTGGCCAATCACTGACGGATGAAGAAGTAGCGGCCGTGATCACCTATGTACGCAATGCATGGGGCAATCAAGGCACGGCGATTTCACCTGTCGATGTAAATCAATATCGCTCACGCCACTGAAAATGAATAATCGTCCTGCCGACAGGCATAAAAACAAAACGCTGGCGACGCTGCTGGCGGTCGCGCTCGGCGGTCCCGGCACGCATCGCTTCTACCTGTACGGTGTGCGGGACTTCTGGGCTTGGATTTACGTGTGCGCGTTTGCCTTGTTTGTCTGCGCAATCGTGCTCGCGCAAGCGCCGCATCCACTCGCCATCAGCCTGCTGGCATTGTTCCCGCTTTCCATCTTCGCCGGATGGATAGAGGGATTGATCATCGGTTTGACGCCGGATGACAAATGGGATGCGCAACACAATGCCGGATCGCAGCGGCTATCTGCGTCCGGTTGGCCGGTGGTGACCTTGCTGGTGCTGACTTTCGCTGGCGGCTTTACCGCAGTGATACTCAGCATGGCGCGCGCGACCGATCTGTTCCTGACCGGCGGCGCTTACGGTTGAGCGATTATTGTGGGCGACGGCCCGGCACTAGAAATAACCCAGCAGCTTGAGCGCCAGCGGCAGCAGCAAGGCAGTCAAAATACCCGACAAGCCCATCGCCAGGCCCGCAAAGGCACCCATTTCCTCGCTGACCTGAAACGCGCGCGCCGTGCCCACCCCGTGTGCAGTCGCACCCAGTGCAAATCCGCGCGTCAGGTCATCTTCTATCTTCATCGCCTTGAAAACATAATGCGCGACCCCGGCGCCGAATATGCCGGTCAGCATCACCATCACCGCCGTCAGTGTCGGCAAGCCGCCGATTTTTTCAGTAATGCCCATTGCGATCGGGATCGTCACCGACTTCGGCGCCATCGACAGTATCGTCAATGGCGATGCACCCAGCGCCCAGGCGACGCACATCGCACACGCGATCGCGGCCGCGCCACCGATCAGCGCACCGGCCAGCAAGGCGAACCAGTTGCACTTCAATTTTTCTATCTGCTGATACAGGGGGATGGCAAGCGCAACCGTCACCGGCCCCAGCAGGAAATGAACAAACTGCGCACCATCGAAATAGGTTTTATACGGCGTGCCGGTGAGATACAAAACCAGCACCAGCAGCGCGACTGAAATCGCAACCGGATTGGCCAGCGGGCTGCGGCCGCTTCTTTCGTAAATCACGGTTGCGGTGCGATAGGCGAGCAAGGTCGCCGTCAGCCACAACAGCGGCGAGCCGGCCAGGTAGACCCACACCGTATTCAGGTTAGGCATCATTTTCTGCCCCGGCTTTTGAGCTTGTTGACCACGAAAGCGGTGACCACGATGGACACCACGGTACTGACGACCAGCGCAACCGCAATCGGCAGCCATTCATCCGCTATCCGGTGCATGTGCACGCTGATGCCGACACCGGCCGGCACAAACAGCAGGGCCATGTGCGCCAGCAATTGCGAGGTCGTCGGCGCCAGCTGTGCCGCCACATTCTTTTTCCAGATCAGATAAGCCAGCAGTAAAAGCATGCCGATGACGGGACCGGGAACCGGCAACGCCAGCAGATAAACCAGGCCTTCGCCCATGGTCTGGAAGATGAGCAGCGTGAGCAGTGTGTTGAGCATGGAAGCGACAGCAAGGGTCTAAGGGCATGCCTGGCGACACGGTAAAAAAAGCCCGGCAATGAGCGTGCTGACAAATATACCAACTTTGCCATCTTGCGTATCGTATCAGTCGCCGGGAAAAATGCCGACGCAGATCAGATGAAAATTTTTCAGCGATCGCCACTGCGGCATGAAACTGAAAAAATCCACACCGCCCATCTTTCTGTTGTACCGGAATTACTGCATCCCGGCCATCGCGCATACCTGGCGCGTAATCGCGCCATCGACTGCTGCCAGTTCATTGAGGATGGTGAAGTGATTGTGTTGCGGCAGCGGGCACACCTTGCCGGGCAAATTGCGGCGCGCCTCGCCAAATTGTTCAGACTGTCTTTGCAGCTCGGGCAATTCACCCGTACCGTAAGTGATCGTGAGCGGTCTTGCGCTCAAGGGCAGATGCAGCGGGCTGAGCGAAGTTTCTTCTTCATCGTTCAAGCGCAATTTATCGTTCAAATAGGAAAGCCGTATCGGCTCCAGATCGTAAATGCCGCTGATCGCGACGCCGCCGATCACGCCCGGCTCATCGATACACAAGGCGGTCAAGTGGCCGCCGGCCGACCAGCCGGAGACGATCATGCGTTCCGGGTCGCCGCCAAATTCTGCAGCATTGTTTTTCAGCCACGCAATCGATGCCCGCACTTCAGCGACGATCTCGGTCAGCGATGCATCCGGCGCCAGCGTATAGCCGACCAGCGCCACATGGATGCCATGCGCGAGCGGACCTGCGGCGAGAAAACTGAAGCTTTCCTTGGCGCGCATTTGCCAGTAACCGCCGTGTATGAAAATCAGCAAGGGGCCAGGCTGGCTGGCGGCAAAATAATCGATGCGCTGACGCGATGCCGGTCCATAACGCAAGTCCAGATGTTCGCCATGCGCCGCCCGCAAGGCGGCGCTGCGCTGCTCGAAATCCTGCAGCAAGGCGCTGCTGTTGCTGACCGCCGTCGTGTTGTTGTAGCCGGCGTCTAGTGCCGCCTGATCCATGCCGCGATAGATGGCCGTCATGCCGCCACCTTGCTCGAGACATGGCTGCTCAGATACTGCGTGATATCGCGCCGCACCTGGTTGAATTCTATCGCCGTGATATCGCGCGGGCGCGCCAGTTCCAGCTTGATGTCTTCCTCAATGCGGCCCGGGCCGGCAGTCATCACCACTACACGATCCGACAGCATCACGGCTTCTTCGACCGCATGCGTGACGAACACCACGGTGACTTTGGTGCGGGCCCAGATTTCCAGCAAATCCTGTTGCAGCTTTTCACGCGTCAACGCATCGAGCGCGCCGAAAGGTTCATCCATCAGCAAGACTTCGCAATCGTTGGCCAGCACGCGGGCAATCGCGACGCGCTGCTTCATGCCGCCGGACAGCTGGCCCGGATAATAGTCGGCAAACTTGGTCAGTCCCACCATGTCGGTGTAATAAGCCGATATCTCATTGAGCTTGGCCTTGGGCAGATTGCGATGGCGCTGGCCGAAGCCTATGTTTTCCTTCACCGTCAGCCACGGGAACAAGCCGTAATCTTGGAACACCATGCCGCGCTCCGGGCTGGGCCCGACAATAGGCATGCCATACATGTTAACCACGCCCGACGATGCGGTTTCAAAACCGGCCATGATGCGCAACAGCGTCGACTTGCCGCAACCGGACGCGCCTATCAGGCAGACGAACTCGCCCTTCGTGATCGTCAGGTTGACTTCGCGCAACGCCTGCACGGTTTGCCCGCCCATCGCAAAAACCTTGCTGACGCCCTTGATTTCTATAGCCGGCAAGGGACGGCGTTCGGCATAAGTATCAGACATGATGTTGCGGGCTCCATTTGAGTAAGCGGTTATTGATGGCGACCAGCACACGGTCAGTGGCATAACCGACGATGCCGATCACGACCATGCCGGCGATCACCAGATCGGTACGCGACAGCATGCGGCCATCCATGATCACGGCGCCCAGGCCTTCCGGCACGCCGGTCATCTCACCCACCACGATCAATATCCACGCAAAACCGTGACCGAGGCGCAAGCCGTTCAGGATGGACGGTATGGCTGCCGGCAACACCACCTGGCGAAACAGCGATGAGCCGGAGCATCCCAGCATCAACGCTGCTTCAAACAAGCGGTTGTCGACCGCTTTCACGCCGAAAATCGTATTGAAGACGATCGGATAAAATGCCCCGAGGAACACCAGGAAAATCGCCGCATTGGGGCCGATGCCGAAGAAGATCATCGACAGCGGCAACCATGCCGTCACTGGCACCGGACGCAGCAGTTGCAGGGTAGGATCGAGCAAATCGCGGATCAGCTTGATGCGGCCGATCAGCAAGCCGAGCGGGATGCCGACCAGCGCGGCGGCGAAGAAACCGCCGTAGACGCGCGTGACCGATTTCCACAAATGCAGCGGCAGCGTTTCACTGAAGGCATCATCATAGATACCGCCGAATGCGAAGTCATACAGCATCAACCCGACTTCTTTCGGCAACGGGATCAGCTGCGTCC
Organism: Herminiimonas sp.; assembly: GCF_030645555.1. GTDB lineage: Bacteria > Pseudomonadota > Gammaproteobacteria > Burkholderiales > Burkholderiaceae_D > Oxalicibacterium. The sequence continues at coordinate 500 of NZ_JAUSME010000063.1, read as the reverse complement.
CCGACACCTTCACACCTGCATGCCATCCCAGCAAGAGCAGCAGCGGCACGATCAAAGGCGTCAGCCAGGACTTGATGCGCAGCCAACTCCCCGGCCTGGCCATTTTCATCGGTAACTCGACGGTGCTATCCACAATAATTCCTTCCAGATGTAGCGTTTAAAACCCTGCTTATTTTCCTTGCGGGTTGAAGCTGGCATTGATGAACGTGCCGTAGTCAGGCAACTGGCGGATCTGCTTCTTGTCCAGCATTTGCGAACCGTAATACTGCGCACGCTTGCTCCAGTCGGCATCGATCTTCCAGGTCAGCTCTACATTCGGCGCCGCCAGTTCAGCCGTCTTCGCCGGCAAGCCGAGTTTTTGTACCGACATGTCGACGAACGCAGCGCGGTTGGCCATTGCATACTCAGTCGCCTGGCGATGGATCTTCAGGAAGACCCTGATCAGTTCCGCCTTGTCCTTGATATTGTCGGCGTGGGTAGTCATCACCATGTTGACGGTG
>NZ_JAUSME010000059.1 GCF_030645555.1 Herminiimonas sp. | reverse complement strand
CGCATTCCTGCCGCCGACGCTGATTGCCAGCATTTACGGCATGAATTTCAGGATACTGCCGGAGCTGAACTGGGATCTGGGTTATCCGTTCGCGCTGATGCTGATGGTGGGCAGTGCGGTGGCGCCGTTCTGGTCTTTCCGGAAACGTGGGTGGTTGAAGTAGGGCGGGGGTAGCAGGCGTTTCGGGCAGTATGCTGCCCGCCTGCGGAACGGTCTGCGCTTGCGGGTGGACCTTATCAACGCCGTACTAACGTTGCGTTGACCCCATCCCCACCCCAGCCCTCCCCTTGAAAGGGAGGGAGCATTCATGGCGTGCGCGAGACCACGCCATGAACACAGGTTGCGGGTAAGGATCAGCCCTTCGCAAACGCCTTGCGCGCCGCTGCAATCGTCTCATCGACCACAGCATCGCTGTGCGCCGCCGACACGAACCCGGCTTCGAATGCCGACGGTGCCAGGTACACGCCTTCGTCCAGCATTGCATGGAAGAACGCATTGAACCGGTTCTTGTCGCAGCTCATCATCTCAGTGTAGTTCGTCGGCACCTTGTCGGCAAAATACAGGCCGAACATGCCGCCAACGGCGGCCGCGCAGAACGACACGCCGGCATCGCGCGCCGCCTGGCCCAGCCCCTCGGTCAGTCTGCGTCCGGTCGCGCCCAGCGACTCGTAGAATCCCGGTTGCTGGATCAGCTTCAGCGTCGACAAGCCCGCTGCCACGGCGACCGGATTGCCCGACAGCGTGCCGGCCTGGTACACCGCACCGAGCGGCGCCAGGTGCTGCATCAGGTCGCGCCGGCCACCGAATGCTGCCACCGGCAGTCCGCCGCCGATCACCTTGCCCAGCACCGTCATGTCCGGCGCAATGCCGTACAGGGACTGCGCGCCGCCGAGTGCCACGCGGAAGCCGGACATCACCTCATCGAAAATCAGGACCGAGCCATGCGCGCTGCACAGCCTGCGCATGGTCTGCAGGAATTCGGGCGTGGCAGGCAGCAAGTTCATGTTGCCCGCAACCGGTTCGACGATCACGCAGGCGATCCGGTCGCCCATCTTGCTGAACGCATCTTCGAGTTGCTGCGGGTTGTTGTAGTCGAGCACCATCGTGTGCGCAGCGAAGTCGGCCGGCACGCCGGCCGAAGTCGGGTTGCCGAAGGTAAGCAGGCCACTGCCGGCCTTGACCAGCAGGGAGTCGGCGTGGCCGTGGTAGCAGCCTTCGAACTTGATCACCATGTCCCGCCCGGTCGCGCCACGCGCGAGCCGTAACGCGCTCATCGCTGCTTCCGTTCCACTGGACACCAGCCGCACCTGTTCCACCGACGGCACCAGCCGGCAGATTTCTTCTGCCATGTCGATCTCGGCTTCAGTTGGCGCGCCGAATGAGAGGCCGCGCGCAGCGGCTTCCTGCACTGCTTTCACCACTTGCGGATGGGCGTGGCCGACGATTGCCGGTCCCCACGACCCGATGTAGTCGATATACCGGCGTCCGTCCGCATCCCAGAACCAGGGGCCTTCAGCGCGGGTAATGAAGCGCGGCGTGCCGCCGACCGAGCGGAACGCGCGCACTGGTGAATTGACGCCGCCCGGCGTGGACGCCTGGGCGCGGGTGAAAAGCTGGTCGTTCAGGGAGGAGGTGCTCATGCGAGTAAGGGAGTGATCAAGGATTGTCGTCGGATTCCCGCGCCCAGAAGTGGCGGTCGGGAATCAGCTTGCCCATGCCCAGTCGTTGCGCGTGCGCCAGCGACGCGACATTGAACTCCTGGGCTTCGGCTACCGCTTCGGGTACATCGAGGCCGTTGGCCAGCAGGGCTGCAATGGTTGCCGACAGCGTGCTGCCGGCGCCGGCAAAGGAGCCCGGCTGGCGCTGCCAGCTGTCCTGGCGTATCGCGCCTTCTTCGCTGAACAGCGTGTTGGAAACCTCCTGCATCTCGCCCGGCATGCCGGTGACGAATACGTACTGGCAGCCCTGGCGGATCAGGTCGGCGGCGTCATCCGCCAGCGTGCGATCGGGTGCAGCCTCGCGCCAGGTTTCCGCGAACCGTCCCAGTTCGACTGCAGACAGCAGCAACAGCGTGGCCTGCGGTACCAGCAGTTCGCGGGTCGCGATCAGCATCTCTTCGGCGTCCTCGCCGGATTCGGGCATCGAGGTAGCGAACGGGTCCAGGACCAGCGGAATGTCAGGATAATCGGACATGACCTCGGCGATCGCGGCGATGCTTTCGGTGTTGCCGGCATAACCGACCTTGAACGCCGCGACCTGCATGTCCTCGAGCAGGACGCGGGCCTGGTCGGCAACCCAGTCGGCATCGACATTCTGCACGTCCTCGATGCCGGTGGTGTCGCTGATCAGGATCGCGGTAATGACCGACAGCCCGTGGCAACCCATCGCAGCGAAGCATGCAAGGTCGGCCTGGATGCCGGCGGCCCCGACCGGATCGGCGGCGCCGAAGGTGAGCACGAGCGGCGGTGTTTGGTTTTGCACGGAGCCTGCATTAAGATAGTGGACTTTGCATTTTAACTTGAAGGGCACAGGGTCGTGAGCAATACCGAAACTACAACCGAATACAAGACATGGATGTGCCTGATCTGCGGATGGGTCTATGACGAGGCCGCCGGGTTGCCCGAGGAAGGCATCGCGCCCGGAACGCGCTGGGAAGACGTGCCGATGAACTGGACTTGCCCGGAATGCGGCGCGCGCAAGGAAGATTTCGAGATGGTTGTGGTCTGAGCAGCTGACCCCGGCTTGCCGGCTGTTTTTACGGCAAGCTGTTGATTTTTGTCAAATCCAGGCGATGTCGTTTTGCAAAACATTCGCCAAAAAACTACGTCGGAAATCCACTCCGGTTTTCTTGTCCTGGCGCATCTTGCTTTTTGTCACACTTGGGCCGTATATTGATCGCGGGGATCAACGGACGACGTGATGACAATAGCAACAGAGCCTGTGCGACTGAAGATCATGGTGATTGACGACAGCAGCACCATCCGGCGCTCGGCAGAGATTTTTCTTGGTCAGTCAGGTTACGAAGTCGTACTGGCTGACGACGGTTTCGACGCATTGGCGAAGATGAACGATCATCGGCCGGCGCTGATTTTTTGCGACATCCTGATGCCACGCCTCGACGGCTACCAGACTTGCGGGCTGATCAAGAAGAGTGCCCGCTTCCATGAAACACCTGTAGTCATGCTGTCCTCCAAGGACGGACTGTTCGATCGTGCCCGCGGCGCAATGGTCGGGTCGAACGCCTACCTCACCAAGCCTTTCACCAAGGACAGCCTGCTCAAGACCGTGCGCGAGTACACCGTAGCCGAGCTGTCCCGTCAGATCACCGCAAGCTAACCAAGCGCAAACATGGCAATCCAGAAAATCCTCGTTGTCGACGACTCGCCCACCGAGCGTTACTTCCTGTCCGACATCCTGATCAAGAATGGATTCTCCGTCTCGACCGCCGAGAACGGCGAGGAGGCAATCCTGAAAATAAAGGCCGACAAGCCGCAACTGATCCTGATGGAT
>NZ_JAUSME010000040.1 GCF_030645555.1 Herminiimonas sp. | reverse complement strand
TCTCCATCGAGAACACGGCGACCGGCAGGCCGCTTTCTATCGCCACCGTTTCACCGATATTGATCGAGAAGGCGGTTTTACCCATCGATGGACGACCGGCGACGATGATCAAGTCGCCAGGCTGCAATCCCGATGTCATGCGGTCCAGGTCGGCAAAGCCGGTCGGGACGCCGGTAATATCGCTGCCGCTGTCGCGGTTATACAGTTCGTCGATACGCTCGACGACTTGCGTGAGCAAGGGCTGGATTTCCTGAAAGCCCTGGGCACCGCGCGAACCTTCTTCCGCAATCGCAAAGATCTTGGATTCGGCTTCATCCAGCATCTGCTTGACTTCCTTGCCTTGCGGATTGAAAGCCTGGCCGGAGATTTCATCCGAAACGGTAATCAGTTTGCGCAGCACGCCGCGGTCGCGCACGATCTCTGCATAGCGGCGGATATTGGCAGCCGACGGCGTATTTTGCGCCAGCGCATTGAGGTAGGACACGCCGCCGACTTCTTCTGCCTTGCCACTGTTGGTCAAGGCTTCGAACACGGTGATCACGTCAGCCGGCCTGGAGTTGTTGATCAGCCGGACTATGTGCTGAAAAATAATCCTGTGGTCGTAGCGGTAAAAATCATCCTGATGGACAAAATCCGCAATGCGATCCCAGGCAGCATTGTCCAGCAGCAGGCCGCCTAGTACGGATTGCTCCGCTTCTATCGAATGCGGGGGGACGCGTAGGGAATCTAATTGCGGATCGGAACGGGTATTCATGGCGCGAATTATACCCGCTACCGGTGTGCGCTTAGAAAAAATGGGCAATAAAAAAGCCGGGAAAACCCGGCTTTTTTTGCGGCAACAAGTGCCAGACTTGCTTTAAACAGACTTAAGCGTGTTCGCCGATAACTGCGATCGTCACGTCCACAACCACATCCGTGTGCAATGCAACGGAGACGAGGTGCTCGCCGGTTGTTTTCAGAGGACCTGTAGGCAAACGGATTTGCGCTTTTTCAACCGCAAAACCTTGCTTGGTCAACGCTGCAGCGATATCGGCATTGGTTACGGAACCGAACAAACGGCCGTCCACACCCGATTTTTGCGAAATCTGTACCGTTTGACCGGTCAGTTTTTCGCCTTGCGCTTGCGATGCTGCCAATTTTGCAGCTGCGATTTTTTCCAGCTCTGCGCGCTTGACTTCGAATTCAGCAACAGCAGTAGTCGTCGCACGACGAGCTTTGCGTTGTGGAATCAGGAAGTTGCGTGCGTAGCCGTCTTTTACCTTGACGACTTCACCGAGGTTGCCGAGATTAACGACTTTTTCTAACAGAATGACTTGCATGTTTTTCTCCTATTTCAGTCGTTAATTACGCGTGGTGCAGATCGGTGTACGGCAACAGCGCTAGGAAACGTGCGCGCTTGATTGCTGTATCGACTTGACGCTGATAGATTGCCTTGGTGCCGGTCAGGCGTGCTGGCATGATCTTGCCGTTTTCCTGAACGAAGTCTTTCAAGGTGTCTACGTCTTTGTAGTCAACTTGTTCTACGTGTGCAGCTGTGAAGCGGCAGAATTTTTTACGCTTGAACAAAGGGTTTTGTTGTTTGCGTTTTTCTTTGAGTTTGCTTTTGTCGAATTTTTTACCGAATGCCATTTTGGGCTCCTGTATCTAAATGTGGGTCTCGAAATCTGTGAGATGGAAAACAAGGCTTTTGCTGTTACGGCTCTTGCGTGCCAGGAAACCGGTGAACTGAAATGTTCCGCCTAACTCGGCTTGATTGAAGCGGCCTGAAATTTCTCCCGCGGCAATCGCGGCAATCTCAAACTCGACCAATCGTGGAACACCTGCTTCCATCTGTTGCGAACTGTGCAGCAATATCGCTGACACTATCGGGACACCTGCCGGTGTGTAGCGCAAGATTTCACGCTCGGCTATGGTCGCCACGATGTTGCAATGATTCTGAAGCTGATTCACTCTCCTGAGACGTCGTTGCAGTAACTACCGCTGCAATTAAGCAGCAGGTGCCTCGGCGCGATGGCTCTTGGCAGCATCTTCCTTCTGCACAGCCTTCATCATTGGCGATGGCGTTGTTTCAGCCTTCTTCATTTTCACTGTCAGATGACGCAGAACGGCATCGTTGAATTTGAAGCCGGTGTCGATTTCAGCCAGCGTGTCGCCATCACATTCGATGGTCAGGCAAACGTAGTGGGCTTTAGCCAGTTTCTGGATCAGGTACGCCATTTGACGACGGCCCCAGTCTTCTACACGGTGAACAACACCACCACGCGTGGTGACGATACCCTTGTAGCGTTCGATCATTGCAGGCACTTGCTCGCTTTGATCCGGATGAACGATAAATACGATTTCATAATGACGCATGTAAGCTCCTTTTTGGACGGATTGAAAATCGCCCACCTCGGCGTCAAGACGAGTGTGGGAAGAGGAAAACCGATAATCATACGCGTAGAAGCTGAAAAACTCAACGCTTTCAAGCATTTATCGCCGGACCAGCCAGCCACAACCGGGATAAATGCGCAAATCCCCTTGCGTTTAAGCATGTACTGTATAAAAATACAGACTGTTTATATAACCAGTTCAACAGGCAGCTCGATAAGCAGCCCGATGAACCGGCCGATAAACAGCCAGCGACTACGCTCACCTCACGCAAGGCTAATGCAATGATCAAACTGACTGCCCGCCAGGAACAAATCCTGAACCTGATACGCGATGCCATCGAAAACACGGGCTTCCCGCCGACGCGTGCAGAAATCGCAACCGAGCTGGGTTTCCGTTCTGCCAATGCGGCGGAAGAACACTTGCAGGCGCTGGCGCGCAAAGGCGCGATCGAAATCTCGCCCGGCACCTCGCGCGGCATCCGCTTGCGCGATGTCGGCAGCAATGGCGAAGAACGCTACCCCGGCAGGCAGATGGCGTTGCCGCATCCGGCCTTGATGCAATTGAGCCTGCCGCTGGTAGGACGCGTTGCCGCCGGCTCACCTATCCTGGCGCAGGAACATATAGAAGCGACATATAACGTCGATAAATCACTGTTTTCCGCCAAACCCGATTACCTGCTGAAGGTACGAGGCATGTCGATGCGCGATGTCGGGATACTGGATGGCGATTTGCTGGCCGTGAAGAAAACCGATAGCGCCAGGAATGGGCAGATCGTGGTGGCACGCATAGGCGATGACGTCACCGTCAAGCGTTACCGGAAAACCGGCTCCCTGATCGAACTGCTGCCGGAAAATCCGGATTTCGAGCCTATACGCGTAGATTTGTCGCGCGATGAATTTGCGCTGGAAGGTTTGGCCGTCGGTTTGGTGCGCAGCTGGCATTAAAATCCAGCCTGAGGCCTGGCCTCACCCTTCTTTTTTACACCTGGCCAGAATCTGCTTCGCAATCCCGCGCAGGATGTTGACCTCTTCGGTTTCCAGCTGCGTGCGGGAAAACAGGCGCTTCAGGCGCGGCATCAGCTTCTTCGGGTTGTCGGCATCCAGAAAATCGATCGCCACCAGCGCCTGCTCCAGATGTGCATACATGCCATCGATCTGCGCCATGCCTGCAGCCTCGCCCTGAAAGCCGATGTCGGTCGCGGTCCGTGCATCACCCAGGGCCGCCATGCGCGCCTCATAAGCCAGTACCTGTACTGCTTGCGCCAGGTTCAATGAGGAATAATCCGGATTGGCCGGGATATTGATCAGCACATTGCACTTTTCAACTATCTCGTTGGGCAAGCCGAAGCGTTCATTGCCAAACACCACCGCAGCGCGCAGGTTAACCTCCTCAACCAGGCGTGCCGCCAGTGCACGCGGCGAAATGATGGGGGGCGAAAACTCGCGCAGCCGCGCCGTCACCGCTGCCGCAAAGTTGCAATCGGCCAGCGCTTCATCGATAGAACCGACTATCCGCGCCGCGGCCAGAATGTCCTGCGCGCCGCTGGCGAAGGCCATCGCCTCTTCCTGCAACGCCGCATCGGGAAAACGTGGATTGACCAGCACCAGCTCGGTAAAACCCATGTTTTTGATCGCACGCGCCGCCGCCCCTATATTGCCGGGGCGACTGGTTTCGATCAGTACAAAACGCAGGCGATTGAAAAGAGGCGTGTCGGTTTGTGGCAGGTTCATTTAAAATAGCGGCATTGCGCGGTAAGTATCATGTCGAAATGGCAGCTCTATACCGCATCGCTCATTAATTTCAATTTAGGTGTTTGTCCTCGCGTTCACGCGTAGGCGCCGCCATTTTAACGGAATCTCTATGCATCCCATGCTCAATACGGCAATCAAGGCCGCTCGCCGCGGCGCTGCCGTCATCAATCGCGCGTCCTTCGATCTCGACCGCGTCAAGGTTACCGAGAAAAAGCACAACGATTTTGTCACCGAAGTCGATCAGGCTGCCGAGCAGGCCATCATAGAGGTTTTGAAAACCGCCTATCCGGATCACGCCATCCTGGCGGAAGAATCCGGTGCATCGGCCAATCTGCACGACGACAATGACAATGTCTGGATCATCGATCCGCTCGACGGCACCACCAATTTTATCCACGGCTTCCCGCAATACTGCGTCTCGATCGCCTTGCAGCAGCGCGGCCAGATCACGCAGGCGGTCGTCTACGACCCCACCCGCAACGACTTGTTCACCGCGACCAAAGGTTCAGGCGCTTACCTGAATGAAAAACGCATACGCGTCACCAAGCGCGACAAGATCAGCGATGCATTGATAGGCACTGGCTTCCCTTTCCGCGAAACCGACAACATCGATGAATACATGAAAATGTTCAAGATCATGACGCAAAGCTGCGCCGGCCTGCGTCGCCCCGGCTCGGCTGCACTGGATCTGGCTTACGTTGCCGCCGGTCGCCTGGATGGCTTCTTCGAAAAAAACCTGCAACCGTGGGACATGGCGGCAGGCTCATTGCTGATCACCGAATCCGGCGGCATCATGGGCACCTTCGAAGGCGAATCGGATTACCTGTACAAGGGCGATGTACTCGCCGGCACGCCCAAGGTATTTGCGCAAATGGTGGCCTTGCTGAGCCCGTTCGCAAAAAAATAAGCCCGCAGCAAGCAAATGAAAAGTATCTGCATGCCCAAGCGGCAGGCAGATACTTTTTTCATTTTGC
>NZ_JAUSME010000025.1 GCF_030645555.1 Herminiimonas sp. | reverse complement strand
CCTCGCCGACCGAGACGCCGCCGGAGGTGATGATCAAATCATGCCCGGCTGCAGCGCGGCGCAAGGTCTCACGCGTGGCTGCCAGCGTATCGGGAACGATGCCGTAATCAGTGATGTCGCAGCCGAGATTTTCCAGCAAGCCACGCAACGTGAATTTATTTGAATTGTAAATCGCGCCAGGCTTCAATGCCTCGCCCGGCATCGCCAGTTCATCGCCGGTAAAGAAGACCGCGACGCGCAATTTGCGCACCACCGGCAGTTCCGCCAGGCCGACCGATGCCGCCAGGCCCAGTTCCTGCGCACGCAGGCGCTGGCCCGCAGCCAGGATGGTGCTGCCGGCCCGTATGTCTTCGCCGGCGCGGCGTATCCATTCGCCGGCTTGCGGCGCATGTTTGACGGTGACCAGATCGCCGTCTGCATCTTTCGCGGCGACGCAGACTTCCTGCATCACGACCGCATCCGCACCGGCAGGAATCATCGCGCCGGTAAAGATGCGCGCCGCGCAGCCCGCCTCCAGCGGCTGGCCGACATGGCCGGCCGGGATGCGCTGACTGACGCGCAATACGGCTGCGCCGCTGACGCAATCGGCAGCACGCACCGCATAGCCATCCATTGAAGTATTGTCGACCGGCGGCACATCCAGTTGCGAAGTTTGTGCGACGGCGAGGATGCGGCCGTTGGCTTCCAGCGTAGGCAGCGTTTGCGTGGCGGTGATTTTTCTTGCGCCAGCAAGCAGGAAGGCTAGTGCTTCATCAACGCTCAACATCGGTTTAGGTTTAGGCTCAGTCATGCTCGGCTCGATAATCTGGTAATGAAACGATAGAAAACGCAGAGGATAAACGCAGCGAAAATCCTCTGCCGTGCGGCGATGCCCCTTACAAACCGGTATGCGCAGCGATGTATGCCTTCATCTTGTCGATATCGGTCGTCATCACGACTAAGCGCTGCGGCAAGTCTTCAATGTTTTCAAAGCCAGCTGGACGCGCGGCATCGCGGCCCAGCGCTTCGCGTATGGTTTCATTGAACTTGGCCGGCAAGGCGGTTTCCAGCACGATCATCGGCACGCCCGGGGTCAGGTGTTCACGCGCAACCTTGACGCCATCGGCAGTGTGCGTATCTATCATCAAGCCGTATTTGGCTTGCAGGTCGCGTATCGTCGCGAGGCGATCGGCGTGCGTCGATTTGCCGGAAGCGAAACCGAATTGCGCAATTTTCCTGAATTCATCGCCGTCGCTGCCCGGCTTGCCGGACAGGTCGAAGCCGCCCTGCGTCTCCACCTTCTGGAACAGGGCGCGCACACGCTCGCCATCGCGATCGAGCAAATCGAATACAAAGCGCTCGAAGTTCGATGCCTTGCTGATATCCATGCTCGGGCTGGTCGTGTGATATGTCTCGGCCGACTTGCGCACGCGATAGACGCCGGTGCGGAAGAATTCATCCAGCACATCATTCTCGTTGGTTGCCGCCACCAGTTTGTCTATCGGCAAACCCATCATGCGCGCGATGTGGCCGGCGCAGATATTGCCGAAATTGCCGGATGGGACGGTGAACGATACTTTTTCCTCGTTCGAGCTCGTCACGCTCAGGTAACCGCGGAAATAATAAATGACTTGCGCCACGACGCGCGCCCAGTTGATCGAATTGACGGTGCCTATCTTTTGCTGCTGCTTGAATGCCAGATCGTTGGAAACGGCCTTGACCATGTCCTGGCAATCGTCGAACACGCCGTCGACGGCGATATTGAAAATATTCGGGTCTTGCAGGCTGAACATTTGCGCGCTCTGGAAGGCGCTCATTTTATTGTGCGGCGACAGCATGAAGACGCGTATGCCCTTCTTTCCGCGCATCGCATATTCGGCTGCGCTGCCGGTGTCGCCGGAGGTCGCGCCAAAAATATTCAATTCCGCATGCTGTTTGGCCAGCGCGTACTCGAACAGGTTGCCGAGCAACTGCATCGCCATGTCCTTGAACGCCAGCGTCGGGCCATTCGACAAGGCTTGCAACACCAGCCTGGTGCCGTTCTTTTCTTCCACCGTATGCACGGGCGTGATGCGCGTCGCATCTTCACCCTCGCGTGCATTGCGATAGACCTCAGCGGTATAGGTCTTGTGTACCAGCGCCTTCAGGTCGGCATCGGGTATGTCGGTGGCGAATTTCTTCAGCACCTCGAACGCGAGGTCGGCATAGGAGAGGCTGCGCCATGCATCGAGCTCCGCACTGCTGACTTGCGGATATTCAGCCGGCAGATACAGGCCGCCATCGGGCGCCAGACCACCGAGCAAAATTTGGGAAAATGATTGCGCTGGAGCCAAGCCACGTGTGGATATGTATTGCATAGGAATAGTTGAATAGTTTGTGTGGTCGCGCTGGGCAGGAAACCGGATTGTTTCAATGCAGGCAACGCATTGCAGGACTTAAGCAATATTATAACTTCGCCATTGGCAGTAGCCGTGCAAAACGGCCATCAGGGCATCTGCATGGCCGCTTGCACGCAAGCGACAAAAAACGGTGCCGCATGCGGCACCGGATGGAAAACCTAGCTCAACTGTTCGAGGCGGATCTTCGTGACCTTGCCCAATACCGTAGGCAAGGCCTCTATCTTCTTGATCGCCGCTTCTACATTCTTTTCTTGCGTCTGGTGCGTCAGCATGATGATGTCGGTCTGAGTCTCGCCAGCTGCCGGTTCCTTTTGCAGCATCGCATCGATCGAAATCGTCGACTCAGCCAGTATGCTGGTCACATTTGCCAGCACGCCGAGTTTGTCGGCCACATGCATGCGCAGGTAGTAACTGGTCGTCACTTCCGAGATCGGCAGGATAGGCGTGTCCGTCATCGATTGTGGCTGGAACGCAAGGTAAGGCACGCGGTGCGCCGGGTCTGCATCCGCCAGGCGGGTGATGTCGACCAGATCGGCAATGACGGCAGATGCAGTCGGCTCGGCGCCCGCACCCTTGCCGTAATACAGCGTGGCGCCTACCGCGTCGCCGTGCACCAGCACCGCATTCATCGCACCTTCCACGTTGGCGATCAGGCGCTTGGCCGGGATCAGCGTCGGATGCACGCGCAACTCTATGCCCTTGGGCGTGCGCTTGGCGATGCCAAGCAGCTTGATGCGATAACCGAGTTGTTCTGCATAACGGATATCGACTGCTTCCAGCTTGGTGATGCCTTCGATATGCGCCTTGTCGAAC